>JAGAWD010000335.1 GCA_017941585.1 Olsenella sp.
ACAGCGCGCCTTCGGCGCGAACTCGCCCGACCCCAAGGTGGCGGAGGGGAGCGGCGCGCTTTGCGTTCCAGCTCTCCGCACGTTTTCGATCGAGGTCGTCCTTCGCACGGGTGCGTCGTCGGGGCCAATCCACCAAAAGTTTCGTAGAGCCAAAAAAGAACGCACCCCGTGTTCTGGGGTGCGTTCGCAAGAGGATGTCGGTTGTTGGCCACTCGTGTTCCGGGTGGCGAGTCGCTGTGGCCTAGCCGAGGCGACGTCCTGGCGCGCATGATCTGTGCTCTAGAACTTGACCTGCGGGGCCTGGCGCGCGGCGGCGTCTGTGACCTCAAAGCCCTGACGCGTGCGGAACTTGGAGCCCGCCACTATGTTGCCGGGGAAGGTCTCGATGGCGTTGTTGTACTCGAGCACGCAGTCATTGAAGCTCTGGCGCGCGTAGCTGATCTTGTTCTCCGTCTCGCTCAGCTCGTGCTGCAGCTCCTGGAAGTTGGTGTTCGCCTTGAGGTCGGGGTAGGCCTCGGCGACGGCGAACAGGGTCTTCAACGTGCCGGAAAGCATGTTGGAGGCTTCCATCTTCTCCTCGGGGGTGCCGGCGTTGGCAACGGCGGCGCGCGCCTCGGTGACGGCCTGCAGAGTGCCAGACTCGTGCGCGGCGTAGCCCTTGACCGTCTCGACCAGGTTGGGAATGAGGTCATTTCGGCGCTGGAGCTGGGCGTCGATGGTCTGCCAGGCGTTGTCGCATCGGTTGTCCTTCGTGACGATTCCGTTGTAGATCGAGACGAACCAAAAACCGACGATGGCGACAACTGCGATGATGGCGATGATTACCGGTAGCATGGTGCCCCCTTACGATTCTTGCGCTGACGCATGAGACGCCGGTGCAAATTGTTATGAATCTTGCGAATTGATAGGAACAGTATACCCAGCCGAGCAATTACATGCGATGCGAAACTTCGTTCGCACTGTGGCCGGACCTACCATCGGACCCAATCGAACCCAGTCGAACCCCCCGGCTCACAGCATGAACGATAGACGCGGCACCGCCGCTGAGCGAACGCGTGGTGCCGCGAATTTAGTACCCCGCGCTTTACGCCGGCATGCGAGTTGCATTGCCACGTCAAAAAAACGGGCCGGCGACGCGCGCCGGCCCGCAAGTCTTCAATGGCGGAGGGAGAGAGATTCGAACTCTCGGAACGTTATTAGCGCTCGACGGTTTTCAAGACCGCTGCAATCAACCACTCTGCCATCCCTCCGTGGTCAAGTGGATATATCCTACCTCATAAGTGATTCGTGCGAGACGAGGATGCCATATATGGTCGAAAGGTCAGAGGGAGTGCGTGCCAAGGGGTTGCGTGACGGAGCGCTGCGTGACGGGGATACGCTCGACGAGGAGTCACGTGGAATGCAGGGGCCGGAAGAGCGGGCCGCGGGCAACGAGAGCGATGACGAGCGCTTCATGCGCGCCGCGCTTGAAGAGGCCCGACGCGCAGCCGAGGAGGACGAGGTTCCCATCGGCGCGGTCGTCGTGTGCGACGGGAGGATAGTCGCGCGCGGGCGTAATCGCCGCGAGGTGGACCGCGATCCCTCCGCGCATGCCGAGTTCTCGGCCATGGTCGAGGCGTCGCGTGCCCTCGGCCGCTGGCGCCTCACGGGGTGCACGGTGTACGTCACCCTCGAGCCCTGCCTCATGTGCGCAGGCCTCATGGTGAACGCGCGGATCGACCGCTGCGTGTACGGCGCGGCAGACCCAAAGGGCGGGGCGCTCGGCACGCTCTTCGACGTGAGCCACGACGAGCGGCTCAACCACGAGTTCGAGGTGACCACCGGTGTTCTCGAGTGCGAGTGCGCCGACCTTCTGCGCTCGTTCTTTAGGGAGAAGCGCGCCGCGCGAAAACGCGATGCCGGTCGGGGAGATTCCTGAGCTCGGGGTCGCGACGCGGGTCGACTTTCTGCCGATTTGCCAGACCACTCGCCAGACGGGTCGATTTGTGACAATTGCACCTTATAAATTGCGCGACTTTCAGCTACATTTAAACGCAACACCTAGGGTTCGGAGGAGTACGGATGAAAGAGTGGTTTACCGCCGACGACGTTCGTGCCGCGCGCGAGCGCATAGCCAGTCACGTTCGCATGACTCCGCTCGAGGAGTCCATCTATCTGAGCGACGACGACCACAAGTACTTCTTCAAGCTCGAGAGCCAGCAGGTTGGCAAGAGCTTCAAGATCCGCGGCGCCCTCAACACCATCTCCCAGCTCTCCGAGTTTGAGATGATGAACGGTGTCGGTACGGTCTCGACGGGAAACCACGGTGTGGCCGTCGCCATGGCCGCCCACGCGCTGGGCATCCGCGACTGCGCTGTCGTTGTTCCCCTGGGGACCCCGCACGCCAAGACCGACCGCATCCGCTACTTCGGCGCGCGCAGCATGATGCTTGGCTCCGACTACGACGAGGCGCTCACCCTAGGCATCAACTTCATCGACCGCGCCGGGATGTTCTACGTCGACCCGTTCGAGCACGACCCGCGCGTCTACAGCGGGCAGGGAACGATCGGTCTCGAGATCATGGAGCAGCGTCCGGACATCGACACGATCGTGGTCCCCGTTGGCGGCGGCGGACTCATCACCGGCATCGCCGTTGCCGCAAAGGCGATAAAACCCGACGTCCGCATCGTGGGCGTGCAGACTGCAGCGTGTCCCGCCATGGTTGACGCCCTGCGCGACCACGTATGCTACAGCCGCTACCCGACCAAGGGCGACACCGTCTGCGAGGCCATCGTCGGCGGCATCGGCGAGATCTCGTTCGACATGCTTCCCGACCTGGTCGATGAGATGATCGTCGTGTCCGAGGAGAGCATCCGCTCTGCGTTCAAGTTCATGATCGAGGACGAGCAGCTCTCTGTCGAGGCGGGAAGCGCCATGGTCGTGGCGGCGGTGCGCGAGTATCCCGATCTGGTTGGCGGCGAGCGGGTTGCGCTGGTGATAAGCGGCGGCAACCTCGATCGCAACATTCTCGTGGACGTGCTTGCGGAGGACGCCGAGCGGTAGGCATACCGACGACGCCGCCGACCCCCAGGCGCAAAACGGCTCCGAGTGGATTGCCCCAGGCGCAAAACGGCTCCGAGTGGATTCCCGAATCGTCCATTCGAGCGGGTTTTGCGCTTGGGACGAACCCCTCTGGCTTCGTCTTGTGGTCTGACCCTAAACCACCTCCGACTCAAGCCACGCCAAAAAACATATGCCATTTAACAGAGGAAATGCGGACGAAACCCTAGAGGGTCGTTTATGTGAATGAAAAATCATCGACTGTCGCTCTGCCCACGGCCAATCGACAACGCCCATAACGCCCATAACGTCGACAGCGCCCATAACGTCGACAACGCCCATAACGCCGACAGCTTCGATCGATGAGGCTGGCCGGTCGGTCTGAGCTGCCCGTGCGCCGCCGCTTCACCTCACGGCACTGGTTTGTGCCGTGCGCCTTGTCACCCGTCTTGACGTGTATATCACGGCCACGCTTGCCGCCGCTACACAACCTGGAAGATGAAGAAGTCGAGGTAGTGGGTCTCGGGCACGCCCCAGAGGATGGGATGGTCGGGCGCCTGTTGCCTCTCCTCGACCTGTCTGAGCTGAACGTTGGCGTCGTGTGCGGCCTCTGCGATGGCGCGGGCGAGAAGGTCGCGCGTCATGAAGTGGCTGCAGCTGCAGGTGGCGAGGTATCCGCCGCGCGGCAGCAGACGCATTGCCTCGTAGTTGATTTCGCGATAGCCACGCTGCGCGTTGCGTATGGTGGAACGACTCTTGGTGAAGGCGGGCGGGTCGAGCACGATGAGGTCGAACGGGCCTCCCTCCGCGCGCAGCCGCGCCTTGTCGCGCGCGAGCGCGGGAAGGTAGTCGAGAACGTTCGCGCAGGTAAAGTCCATGCGAGGCGTGCCGTTGTCGTGAAGCTCGAGGCCGTTTAGGCGGGCATTCTCGCGGGCGAGGTCGATGGCCGTCTGGCTCACGTCCACGCAGCGCACAAACTCCGCCCCGCCCGCGGCGGCGTTCAGTCCAAAGGGACCCACATGGCAGAAGCAGTCGAGCGCGCGCCGGCCGGCCGCAATCTGGCGCACGGCGCGGCGGTTGTACTTCTGGTCGAGGAAGAAGCCCGTCTTCTGGCTGTTCTCGAGGTCGAGGTCGAAGGCGATGCCGTTCTCGTGAACGATGACGCGCGCGGACTCCGCCTCCGGCGCGGCACCCATGGGGGAGATGCCGTGTGCGCAGAGCCACTCCGCAGCAGCGGGATCGATCGCCGAGTCGGCCGCAAAGTCGTACCAGCCCTTCTCCAAAGGGAGGCCGTCCTTGGCGCGGGCGGGGGAGTCGTTGCGCTCGTATATGCCGCGGATTGCCTGGCCATCGGCTTGCAGTACGCCCACCAGAAGCGGGTAGACGATGGGGCGCAGGCGGTGCATCCCGACGGTTCCCACCTGCGCCACGAGCACGTCCTCGTAGCGGTCGACGACGAGCCCCGGGAAGGCGTCCGCCTCCGAGAAGACCAGGCGGCAGCAGTTGGTGTCCGGCTCGGTGCCAGGAAGCGCGCGCGTGCCCATGACCGCCTTGCGGTGCGCCCACGCCCACTCGACCTTGCGTGCCCAGAACGCGACGTCGAAGCGGTCGTTCGCGTTGCGGCTCACCACGCGCACGCGAATCTTGCTCGCGGTGGAGAGGAGTCCCGTCCCCTGGTAGGTGCCGTTCTCCTCGATGACGTCCACGACGTCGCCGTTTGCGGCGGTGCGCCCGTCGGCAGGCGCCGGCTCCACGGAGCGAACCTCGCCCTCGAAGACCCAGGGGTGGCCGCCCTTGAGTGCGCGGGCGGCCTTCTTGGAAACCACGACCTGCGGATAGGGGCGGAGTCGCTTCATGGTGGATCCCTTCTGGTGCCGAGGGTGGTGCCCGTCGAGGCGGACGCGCGACGTCGACCTAGTAGTGCCTGCCGTAGCGCCCGCCGCTGATGCCGCGGCCGCGCGAGCGCGAGCCGCTGAAGAGGCTGCGCGTCGGCTTGGTGGTCGATCGGCTCGGGTTGGGGACGATGCGGGTGCTGTCGTAGTCGAAGCCCTCGAGGTCCCACACGGGCACGAGCTTTCTGGTGAAGTACTCGATCTCGCGCAGCGGGCTGATCTCGTCGGGAGCCACGAAGGTGTAGGCGTGGCCGGTCTGGCCGGCACGCCCGGTGCGCCCGATGCGGTGCACGTAGTCCTCGGGGTCCATCGGAACGTCGAAGTTCACGACGGCGTCGATGCCCGAGACGTCGATGCCGCGGCTCATGACGTCGGTCGCCACGAGCACCTGCACCTTGCCGGCGCGGAACTTCTCGAGCGCGCGCTCGCGCGCCTTCTGCGGACGGTCGGCGTGCATGACGTCGACGTCGATGCCGGCCCCCTTGAGGTAACGCTCGAGGTCGTCCACGCGGTGCTTGGTGCGGCAGAACACGAGCACGCGCTCGGGTCTCTCGCCGGCGGCCCCGCCGTCCTGCAGCAGGCGCTCGAGCAGATGGGTCTTCTGTCCCTGCGTGATGGGGCAGAGGTGCTCCTCCACCGTGTCGGCCGTCTCGCCGACGCGGGCGATCTCTACGGTGACGGGGTCGGTGAGCATTGCGTCGACGGTGCCCTTGATCGACGGCGGAATCGTCGCCGAGAAGAGCAGCGTCTGCCGCTCCCTTGGAAGTGCAGCCACGATGCGCCGCACGCTCGGCCAGAACCCCATGTCGAGCATGCGATCGGCCTCGTCGAGCACGAAGACCTTCACGTCCTTCAGGCTCACATGGTCGTGCTCCATCAGGTCGATGAGGCGGCCCGGCGTCGCGACGAGAAGGTCGCAGCCCTCCTCGAGTTCGCGGATCTGGCGCTCGAACTTGGTGCCGCCCATGACGACGACGGCTTTCTGCCCCGTCTTCTCGCAGACCACGGACACGACGTCCTCGATCTGCTGGGCAAGCTCGCGCGTGGGCGTGACCACGAGCGCGAAGGGGCCAAACGGGTTCGCGTTCGGGTTTGCGGCGCGCACCTCGCGCGTTCGCTCCGCGCCCCGCTTGCCACGACGCCTGCCGCGCCCGCGCCTGGAGCCGCTCTTGGCGGAGACGGACTTGCCGTCGCGGCCCGACGTCTCCTGCACCTCGCCGGCGCCTGCGGACTTTGACTTGCGGCGACGACGCCTTGACCTGCCCTCGCCCGGCTTCCTCTCCCCGCCGTCGGGCGAGGGGGAGTCATTCCCGCCTGTCGCGGTGCCGGCGGCGGCCGCGGTGCCGGCGGCCTTCTTGTGGTGGCGCCTGCGCCTGCGGCGCGGCTTCGCGGGCGCGCTGTCCGGGGCCTGCCTGCCCGAGTCGTCGGCCGAACGCGAGGTGGAGGCGCTGCCGTCGTTTGCGAGGTCTGCGATCACGGTCGGGCCGTCGGATGCGTTTTCCGACGGATCTTCGGTGTCGTGGGAATCGGCCTCGATTGCGTCAGCGTCGCCGGTCTTGTCGGCGGCATTGTCGTCTTTCGCGTCCTTCTCGGCACGCTCGCGCGCCGCGCGTGACTCCGCCTCGATGACCTGCAAAAGCGGCAGTGCGAAGGCTGCGGTCTTTCCCGTTCCCGTCTGCGCGGAGGCGATGACGTCGCGTCCCGCGAGGACGTGGGGGATGGCCTGCTCCTGAACTGGTGTTGGCGTGCTGAAGCCGAGGGCCTCGACGCCCTCGAGGATGCGCTCGTTTAGCCCGAGCTCGGCAAATGTCTTATTCATATGCTCTAGTATGGCCTAACGTGGGAATCTGCATGTCGTCTGCTGCTAATGATACACGTCTCTCCACAATGTGAGGGCGGGTACACGCGCGGCGAGGACGCCGCCGCGGCGCAACGGCGCGGACGCATGGCGTGCGCGGTGGGTTGCGGACGCCTCGACTCGCTCGCCGTAGAGCAGCTCTTGCGCTCTGTCTACTTCGCCATTCGCTGGTGAACGAGGCCATAGACGAAGACCGTGTCGCTTTGGGCGTCGTACTCGTATACGAGATCGAAGGGATTGACGGTACATTTGCGCACGCACGGGCCAAACTCCGCGGTAATTGATGCCGGTACGTTCGTACTTCCGCTGAGGGGGAACGCCTCGAGCATGGTAAGCACTCGACGCAGATGACACTCGACGGACGGAGACCAAATCCCTGCGACATCTCGGGCAAAGCCCTCCGCATACTCCATGCTAGCCAAGATTGTCTCGGATCTCGTCGATGGCCGCGAACAGGTGGTCCGTTCCCGAGATGACACGACCTTGCGCGCGATCTTCTGCGCCGGCGATCAACACGGAGCGCATGCGTTCGGCATAGGCTGCTTCCTCCCGCGCCTCGGCAAGCTTTGCTTCGTAGAGCTCCTCGGAGAGCAGCACATAGGCGGCGTTTCCGTTTTCCGTAATGTGCACGACATTCTCGCGGGCGGCGTCCTTCACCTCGCGTTGCCGTGTTTTGAGTGCTGCGGACGAATAGATAACGGCCATGTCAGCTCCAATCAGACGCTGATTCTGTACCTTATTTGGCACCAAATTATAGTCCGGAATAGGTGCAGGTGCTACTTTTGGGTCTGCCTTTACGCGCGTGGCGGCATGCGCCTGCGCCGGCGTCAGGGTCGCGTCGCCGCGCTAGTGCCCGAGCTCCGCTCCGACCTCATACACAAGGACGTCGACCTTTATTCCCAGGGCGTCGGCGTAGCTGTACGCCTCCCTCAGCAGGAGCCGGCGCTCGCCGCTCTCTACCTTGCTGACGAACGACTGGGGGACAGACAGCCGCTCGGCCACCTGGACCTGCGTGAGCCCCTGCCTCTTGCGTATCTGGCGCAAAGAAGAGCCAACCAGTATGTCAGTCCGAGAATCCATGGGCTGTAGAATACGGAGTTTTGCAAAATAACCCAGTATGGGATATGGTGGTAATGTGGGGTCCGTAGCCCTAAGATACCCAGTTTACATGGGGATATGCACAACGCCCCCGTCTGGGAGAAGAATACGCAGAGTATTCATATATATGCAATAACATACTTAATTAATACATCAACTCAAAACACAACGGCGGAATTCTCGCGTCGCGAGCACGACTGGGTGGCTGCAGGGCCGCGTTGGAATGGAGCGTCACTGTGGACGTCTGCCCGCAGCGCACCCCGATACCGATCGCAGACTCCTTGACGGACGGATGCCTGATTCCTAATATCCTAAAATGGCATATCAAAAATGATAAATCTGAGATGTTGGTGGGTTGATGGGGATGATGTTGTCGTCCAAGTCGCAGACGCCCCAAAAGGATGATTTTGGTTCCAGCTCACGCTGCCTGTGTGGGGAGCTGGCGGTGAGGCGGAGCATCGTTATTGCCGGCAACCCGTCGTCGCCCGTGGTGCGCCAGCTCGTGAGGCTGTTCACGGGTGTGCTCGGAGAGATTGCCGGAGAGGCTACTAGCGAGGCGGTCGGGAGCAAGACGTCGGTGCGCGTCATCGAGCAGGCGGAGAAGCTTGTTGCGGCATTGGCGCGTGGATCCGTCGGCATCCTCGTGGTCCCCTTGGACTATTCGTGCGCCGGACTCGACGCCATCGGGCTTGTGAAGAGTGCAGTTCCATCTGGCGAAGGCGTTCAGGTTATCTATACGGCAGCCGGTGATGCGCCTTCGTCGCGCGTTTACCTTACGGACCACGCCTATCTTTTGCCTAAGGCTGCCGAACCCAAAGACGTAAGGATGGCCCTCGCCTGCGCCATCGAACGACTAAGGAGGTGGGGCGAGCGTCCCTTCCTGTTGCATGCCAAGGGAGGAGAGAAAGTCATCCTTCCTCGCAAGGTGAGCTACGTGGAAAGCGATCGGCGAATAGTATGCATCCACGAGCCGGACGAGGTAATCGAGGCCTACGGAAAGCTCTCGGACGTGAAGCGGCTCCTTTCCGATCAGTTCGTTCAGTGTCACAAGAGCTTCCTAGTGAACATGGGCCTCATTGTCGAAATCGATGGCGAGGGCATTCTTCTTACGACGGGCGACCGCATTCCCGTGAGCCAGAGGCGCCGTGCGCAGACGCGCGCTCGTTTTTGTGAGTTTGTCGGCAGGAGCCTTCAGAGGGATGGGGGCGGTCGAGCGTAATCTCGTCCAAGGGCAGCGTCCGGCTCGTTGGGTGCGAGCCCTTGGACGCTCGCCTCGTCTTTCCGCGCGGCACCCCCTAGCCCCTCGCCTTCCGATACGCCGTCGACCTGGCCGCACCGACCTTCTCGATGTAGCCCTCCGCCTGCATCTTCTGCAGTATTCGCTCGACCGTGTGCTGGCTCATGACGGGGTTGTCGTCCATGATCTGGCGCTTGGTCACGCGACCGACCAGGCTGTCGAAGTAGGCCCGCAGGATGCCCTCGTTGCTGCCGCTCGACGAGAGCGTGGCCAAGCGCTCGTCGAGCGTGCGGTAGCACGCCCCCATGACGCCGAGCATGTACGTTACGAACGGCAGGTAGTCGTTCTCGCCCTCGGCCCAACCTGCGGAGCTTGCCTGCAGGGCCTCGTAGTACGTAACCTTCGTCCTCTCGATCTCCGCCTCGATGGAGACGTACTTGCCAACGGTGTAGCCCGAGCGGTAGGCCAGAAGCAGCGTCAGCAGGCGGCTCATGCGACCGTTGCCGTCGGTGAATGGGTGGATGCTCGCAAAATCGAATACGAACAGAAGCGACACGAGCAGCGGGTCGTACACGCCGCCGTCAATCTCTCGCGCGTACTCCTCGCATATGAGGCGCACCGCGTCGGGGGTCCTGGCGGCGCTCGTGGGAACGAACCGCGCTACCGTCGTGCCGTCGACGCTTCTCTCGGCGATGACGTTGTCCGAATCCTTCCAGCGTCCCGCAAACGAAACGTCTTGGAATCGGTACAGGTCGCGGTGCAGCTGCAGAATCACGTTGGGAGTGACGGGAATGTCGTCATGGTGCTCGTGTATCAAGTCGAGCACGTATCGGTAGCCGGCGATCTCTCGTTCGTCGCGGTTCTTTGGCTCGACCGTTTGCACCATCAACTCTCGCAGGCGCTTGTCGGACGTCGATATGTTCTCGATACGGTTTGACGCGCCCGTGCTCTGTATCTTGGCGACCTCGCAGAGGCTGTCGAGCTCGTCTGGCTTTGTGGATAGATAGAGCGCCTGCCTGCCACGGTGCTCCCGCACGTTGCCAAGTGCGGACATGACCTCGGGCGTCATGAGCTTGGGAAGAGATTTCCCATAATCGAACTGTGCCATGGGTATCCTCGCCATCTGAGAAGTATCTTAGCCATTTTGAGCAATATTGGATATTATAATGCATGCGTGGCTAAGGTTGCCGTCATTCGCTCTCCGGCTTTGCCGGGTTCGCGTGGTTGGCGTGATGGGCCTGCCATTCGTGGAGTTTGACGTCGCTTGCGTGTACAATGGTTCGGAAACCACGGTTTCGAGCCGCGGGGCGTGCGCCGCGCAGGCTCGGGTCGAGCGGGGGCCCGATGGGCCCGGGCGAGATTGAGGGTTGGGACATGAGGCCACTGCTTCACGCATATCGAATGTGCTAGCGCCGCGCCGCTTGCGTCTGTCGGCGTGGCAAAGACCCTACGTCCCCGCCGGCGTCAGGTAACCAGGCGCCCTGCCCATGCACGTTCGATTTGGAGTTTCGCATGCCTATCAACATCCCCGACGGTCTTCCCGCGAAGAAGATCCTGCACCAAGAGCGCATCTTCGCCCTGGAGGAGGAGGTCGCTACCCAGCAGCAGATTCGCCCGCTACGCCTGGCGATCCTGAACCTCATGCCCACCAAGATCGAGACCGAGACCCAGATCCTGCGTCTCATCTCCAAGTCGCCGCTCCAGGTGGGGTGCGACTTCATGCGCGTCTCGAGCCACGAGTCCACGCATGTCTCGGCCGACCACCTCGTAAAGTTCTACGAGACGTTCGACAACCTCAAGTCCAACAACTACGACGGCCTCATCATCACGGGCGCGCCCGTCGAGCACCTGCCGTTTGCGGACGTGGACTACTGGGACGAGTTCTGCCGCATCGTGGACTGGAGCCAGGAGCACGTGTTCTCCACCATGTACCTGTGCTGGGGCGCGCTGGGCGGACTCTACCACCTCTACGGCATCCCCAAGAGGCAGCTCGGCGCCAAGCTCTTCGGCGTGTTCCCGCAGCGCCTGTGCGACGAGTACAGCTTCCTCACTAACGGCTTCGACGAGGTGCACAACATGCCGCACTCGCGCCACGCCGCGATCGACACGGCCGAGCTCGCCAAGCACCCCGAGTTGCACGTACTCTCCGAGGGCTTCAACTCCGGGCCCGCGCTCATCGCCACGCGCGACTTCCACGAGATATACGTCACCGGCCACTTCGAGTACGGCCGCGACACGCTTGCCGACGAGTACTGGCGCGACTTCAAGCGCGGGCTTCCCATCCGCGTGCCCGAGAACTACTTCCCGGACGATGACCCCGAGCGCCAGCCGCTCTTCACCTGGCGTGCCCACGCGAACCTGCTCTACCGCAACTGGCTCAACTGGGTCTACCAGATGACGCCCTACGACCTTGCCGACATTCCCGACACGATCTCCGCGCTGCGCGCGGACTCCGACGGCATGGTCGACAAGTTCGAGGTGTGAGACCGGCCCTCCGCGGCCGCACGTGCGTCGGTGTCCGCCGCGCGTGCACGAAACTCGCCTTCGTGCGACGCAACGAGGGTGTCCGTGCACGAAACTCGCCTTCGTGCGACGCAAAAACCGGCCTGAAGAGTTAATTTCATCTTTGTTGTGCATAATCGTTTGATGGCAACTGGGGAAACACGGGGCTTGATACGGAGTTTCGGGACCGATTGTGCCGCGGTTCCAAAATCACGTCGCACGAAGGCGAGTTTCATGCAACGGGGCGGCAACTTCGTCGCACGAGGGCTTTTTCGTGCACGCTTCCCCGTCGCGCAGCGCGAAGTTGCGACGCAAGCCGCCCGCGGCCTTTAACAATCGTGCAACCAGCGCGCCCCGCCACGCAGCTAGACTGTGTGGCACGCCCGCGGCGCATCGCGGGCTCGATCGCAAGCACCCGGAGGCATTTACCCGGAGCTCACCCGGAGGTATAACCGTGACCATAGTCGACATGCTCAGGCGCAACGCCGCCGCCTACCCCAATGAGATCGCCCTCGTGGAGGACAACCCCGAGGTCCGCGAGAGGCGCCACGTGACCTGGCGCGAGTACGACCTCGTGGAGGACACTGCCGAGGAGGCGTACCGCCGCGAGATGACCTGGCTCGTCTTCAACGAGCAGTCGAGCCGGTTTGCCAACCTGCTCCTCTCGCGCGGCGTGCACAAGGGCGACAAGGTCGCTATCCTGCTCTACAACAGCATCGAGTGGCTGCCCCTCTACTTCGGCATCCTCAAGACGGGCGCCGCGGTGGTGCCGCTCAACTTCCGCTACTCCTCGGAGGAGATCGAGTACTGCCTCGAGAAGTCCGACTCCGACATCCTGGTCTTCGGCCCGGAGTTCATCGGGCGCGTCGAGGCGATCGTGCCCAAGATCCAGAAGGGGCGCCTGCTCTTCTACGTGGGCGACGACTGCCCCACCTGGGCCGAGAGCTACCGCGAGCTCGCCATGCTCTGCTCGAGCGCAGACCCCATGATCCCCCTCTCCGAGAGCGAGGACGCGGCGATCTACTACAGCTCGGGCACGACGGGCTTTCCCAAGGCGATACTGCACCACCACCAGAGCCTCACGCAGGCGGCGGAGATGGAGGCGGTCCACCACCTCACCACCCACGACGACGTCTTCCTGTGCATCCCGCCGCTCTACCACACCGGCGCGATGATGCACTGGCTGGGGTCGCTCTCGGTGGGCGGGCGCGGCATTCTCCTTCGCGGCGTGAGCCCCAAGACGATCCTCTCGACGGTGTCGAACGAGGGCTGCACCATCGTGTGGCTGCTCGTGCCGTGGGCGCAGGATATCCTCACGGCGATCGAGACGGGAACCGTGCGACTGAAGGACTACGAGCTCGCGCAGTGGCGCCTCATGCACATCGGCGCGCAGCCCGTGCCCAAGAGCCTCATCCGCCGCTGGCGCGAGGTCTTCCCCAACCACGCCTACGACACCAACTACGGCCTCTCCGAGTCGATCGGCCCCGGCTGCGTGCACCTGGGCCTCGACAACATCGACCACGTGGGCGCCATCGGCGTGCCGGGGTATCGCTGGGAGTGCAAGATCGTGGACGAGGGCGGCGCGACGGTTGCCCAGGGCGAGGTCGGCGAGCTCTGCGTCAAGGGCCCGGGCCTCATGGAGTGCTACTACAAGGACCCCGAGGCCACGGCCGAGACCCTCATCGACGGCTGGCTCCACACCGGAGACATGGCCCGGCAGGACGAGGGCGGCTTCTACTGGCTCGTTGACCGCAAGAAGGACGTCATCATCACAGGTGGCGAGAACCTCTACCCCGTGCAGATCGAGGACTACATCTCCGGGTGCGAGGACGTGCAGGACGTGGCCGTGATCGGCCTTCCCGACGAGCGCCTCGGAGAGATCGCGGCCGCCGTCATCCAGCTCAAGAGCGGCCACGAGTCCACCACGGTGGAGCAGATCAACGAGTTCTGCCTGGGGCTTCCGCGCTACAAGCGCCCGCGCAAGGTGATCTTCGCCGACGTGCCGAGAAACGCCACGGGCAAGATCGAGAAGCCGCTGCTGCGCGAGCGCTACGGCGCGACCGGCCTCGTCGACAAGGAGAACCAGTCGTAGGTTGCAGACGATGCGCCGGCCACTCGGCGAAGCCTGCCATTTGCTGCCGCTGGCCCCCTTGCCGGTGGCGCGCCTGCCGCCTACTCGACGCTGCCGTCGCCGCCCGCGCCGTCTTCGGCGACGCCGCTACCGTTGCCGTCGCCGGTCCCCTTGCCGGTGCCGGCCGCAGCGCCCTGCCTCTTCTCGCCGATGCGGGCGTGGAGGGCGAGCACGTAGGCCTCGGGGTCGTCGCGGAAGGCGACGCACTTGCGCTCGCTGAACAGGCGCTTGTGGGGACAGCCGCCCGTGCACATGGGCAGCCACACGCACTCGCGGCACTCGTCGTCGGGCACGGGGCAGGCGGTGTTGAGGTACCTCGTCAGGTTGTCGGGGTTCGAGGCCGTCTCAAGCGGGTTGGACGGGTCCCAGTCGCGCGCGGTGCCGAAGGAGAGGGCCGGCTTGTCGACCGCCTCCCAGCACTTCTGCAGGTTGCCGCGCTCGTCGATGCCGATCACCCAGATGCTCTGCGCGCCGCAGTAGTGGCCGCGCCCCCTGGAGAAGCGCCCGGCCTCCTCGCGCACGGCAATCTCGCTTGCGTCCGATCCGCAGAGGAGCCCCACCTGCTCCCCGCGCTCGTCGGCCACCTCGCTTGCGGCCACGGGTGCGGGGTAGTAGGAGATGTCGTTTCCCGACTCTTCGGCCAGGCGCTCGACGAACGCCTGGAGCTTGTCCACCTCGTGCCGGTTGCCCTCGCGCACGTTGTGGCGGACGAGCACGCTGAAGGGCAGCTTGCACCCGCGCAGGTTGGCCACGATGCGCTCGAACGTGGGGCCGCCGCCCGCAAGGCGGCGCGTGGCGTCGTGGGTGGCGCCCAGCCCGTCGATGGTGACCTGCGCCTCCGTTACCTTGCAGCGGCCGAGCATCTCGGCCACCTCCTGGGTGAGCAGGTAGCCGTTCGTGATGATGCCCGCGTCGTACGTGCCGCCGCGACCGTCGGCGAGCGCCATGAGGCGCCCCGAGAGCGACTCGATGATGTCAGGGGCGAGGAGCGGCTCTCCGCCGAACCAGGTGACGTGGATGTTCTTGGCGCTGGCCGCATCCAGCATGCGCTCGGCAAGTGCCACGATGTCATCCTGCACCTCGTCGCTCATCCTGCCCGCGAAGTGGTCCTCGAAGCAGTACGGGCAGTCAAAGTTGCAGCCCATGGTGGGGCAGATGGTGAGCGATATGCCGCGCCCAAAGGAGCAGGCCGCGCGCCCCATCGTGTCGAGCGCCGCCCGCTCGTCGAAGTTGCAGATGACGCCGCGCTTGGCGAGCCGCTCGATGATGGGGTGGTTCTCGTCGAGCTCGTCAATCACCGAGAGGAGGTACGTCTCAATTGGCGTGTACTCGGCGCAGGTGCCCTTGAACAGGTTGGCGATCGCCACGTTCCTGGTGCCCGGCACCTTCGCCATAAGGTTGTAGCGCGACGCGTGCCAGCCGGCCTCGCCGGCGGTGCGTCCCTCTCTCGCGTCGTTCGACTCCACGTTGCCCTCCTCGCGTTGCGGCGTCGGCTGTCCCTCTCGCCGAACGCGCGTGAGCATACGGGGTCGCGCCGACCCTCTTCGCGCGTGCTCGGCGAGAGGGGCCCGTGACCTCAGGACGTCGCCTGCGGCCACGGGCCCAGAGCCGACCGTTAGTACACCTTGCAGCCCTTGTACCCCCTGCACACTTTGCATGCCACGCCGACGCACACGTCGCCCCACATCATGCCGCCGCTGATGCTGTCGAGCTCCTCGTCGGAGAGCTCGTAGCCCTCCTCCTTCGCGAGCGCCAGGATCTCCTCGGGCGTCTTGCACGCACGGGCGCGCTCCTGCTGCTCGGGCGTCAGGTCTTCTAGATTCATGTCACTCCCTTTCCGCGCTTCGGTCCGTCTTGTCGCGAATTATACGCGGCACGGTCGGCTTCCGTCCTACGGGAGTTAAGAGGATTGGCCGAACAGCGCCGGGACTACTTGCTGTCGCCCATCACGTCGAGGATGAACAGGAACAGGTTGATGATGTCGACGTAGACGTCGGCGGCGGAGACGATGGCGTTGTTGACCGTCTTGGGGTACTCCTGCGCCCGCGCCCAGTCGTAGCCGATGTAGAGCGAGAAGATGACGACCCCCACCCACGAGAGCACCCCCAGGTACGTGTGGAAGACGAACGCGGCGATAAGGCCGACGGCAATATCGGCGATCAGGGCGATGGCAAGCACCACGCCCAGCTTGCGGAAGAACGCGGGGAATACGGTGGCAAGCAGCATCATGGTGGCGGTGATCGCCCCCGTGACGAGGACCGCGGTCTGGATGTCCCGAATGCTGTAGACGCTCAGCGCGTATGCGAGCAGCGCCCCCATCGCCACCGAGAGCGCCAGGAACCCCACGCCGCTCAAGATCGGGGTGCGCGACTTGTTGATGGCGATGCAGGAGGCGATGGCGAGCACCAGGCAGACGACGAGGACGACGGCAGGGTGAACCTTGAGGCTGGCGAACACGGAGGGAAGCGTGTTCGTCAGAACCGCCGTGAGCGCAAGCCCCGCCGTGAGGGTGGCCCCGATGGTGAGGTTGTAGGCGCCCTCGCCGAGCGCCGTCCCGTCGGTTGCGCGCATGCGCTCCGCACGGCGCTCCCTGGTGTTGAACAGTCCCCTGGACCTTGCCCCTGATCTAGCCATGCCGGCCTCCTTCTACCGTGTGTGCCGCACCGGGGGCGCGGGCGAGCAGCTTGCGTTTGGCGCAATGGGTCTGGGCAATAGATGATATACGTTCGGATGCCTACCTTCGTGCGCGGACAAATGAGCAGTAGCGAGTGGTCAACGACCTCGCGACAATGTAAATAGGTCATTTCACCCGACGCGCGGGCAGAAGAAAGTGCCTTTCGATAATACAATTAAGAAAGTCGTGTCACGACCTATGTCGCCTCGTGCGACGCGGCGGCATAGCGAGACAAAGGAGAGAACATGTCCGAAGCCCCCGAGACGAAGGTAGAGGCTGCCGAGAAGGCAGCCGTCGAACCAGTGGTCGCAGACGCCCCCGCAATCGTCGTCCACAACGACGAAGAGCTTTCCGACAAGCTCGAGCAGATGCGCGAGGCCCAGAGGAAGTTCGCGACCTACACGCAAGAGCAGGTAGACAAGATCTTCTACGCGGCGGCGCTCGCGGCGAACGCGCAGCGCATCCCCCTGGCCAAGATGGCCGTCGAGGAGACGGGCATGGGCATCATGGAGGACAAGGTCATCAAGAACCACTATGCCGCCGAGTTCGTCTACAACAAGTACAAGGACACCAAGACCTGCGGCATTCTCGAGCAGGACCTGGCGGGCGGCATGACGAAGGTGGCCGAGCCCATCGGCATCGTGGCCGCGGTCATCCCCACCACCAACCCCACCTCCACGGCAATCTTCAAGGCGCTCCTCTGTCTCAAGACGCGCAACGCCATGATGATCTCCCCGCACCCGCGCGCGAAGAAGTCCACCACCACGGCGGCCCGCATCGTCCTCGAGGCGGCCGTCGCGGCAGGTGCGCCCGAGGGCATCATCGGCTGGATTGAGTCGCCGTCCCTCGTCGCGACCCAGACCCTCATGGCCGAGGCTGACATCATCCTCGCCACGGGCGGCCCCGGCATGGTCACCGCCGCCTACAGCTCGGGCACTCCCGCCCTCGGCGTCGGCCCGGGCAACAACCCCGCGATTATCGACGACTCCGCCGACGTGGTGAACTCCGTCAACTCCATCATGCACTCCAAGACCTTTGACAACGGCATGATCTGCGCCACCGAGCAGAACGTCATCGTTCTCGACGGCGTCTACGACGAGGTCAAGGCCGAGTTCGAGAAGCGCGGCGCCTTCTTCCTCGAGGGAGACGACATCGACAAGGTCGGCAACACCGTCATCATTAACGGCGGCGTGAACGCCAAGATGGTCGGCCAGCCTGCTCCCAAGATCGCGGAGGCTGCCGGCGTCAAGGTTCCCGCCTGGACCAAGGTCCTTATCGGCGAGACGGAGTCCGTCGAGGTCTCCAACCCCTGGGCCCACGAGAAGCTCACCACCATCCTCGGCATGTACCGCGCCAAGGACTTCGACGACGCGCTGGCCAAGGCATCGCGCCTCGTTGCCGACGGCGGCTACGGCCACACCTCCTCGCTCTTCATCGACACGCGCGAGACCGAGAAGATGCAGGCCCACCGCGATGCGATGAAGACCTGCCGCATCCTGGTCAACACCCCGGCCGCGCAGGGTGGCATCGGCGACATCTACAACTTCCAGCTGGCACCCTCGCTCACGCTGGGCTGCGGTTCCTGGGGAGGCAACTCCTTCTCGGGCAACCTCGACGTCCACCAGCTGCTCAACGTAAAGTCGGTCGCAGAGAGGCGAGAGAATATGCTGTGGTTCCGTACCCCCGAGAAGGTCTACTTCAAGAAGGGCTGCATGCCCGTCGCCCTGCGCGAGCTCGGCGAGGTCTACGGCTGCAAGCGCGCCTTCATCGTCACCGACTCCTTCCTCTACAAGAACGGCAACACCCAGCCGATCGAGCGCGCGCTCGACGAGATGGGCATCGTCCACAGCTCCTTCTGGAACGTCCAGCCCGACCCCACGATCCAGTCCGCGCGCGAGGGCGTGCAGCAGATTCGCGCCTTCGAGCCCGACGTGATCATCGCCATGGGCGGCGGCTCGGCCATGGACGCCGGCAAGATCATGTGGACCATGTACGAGCACCCCGAGGAGAAGTTCGATGACATGGCCATCGACTTCATGGACATCCGCAAGCGCGTCTATCGCTTCAAGAAGATGGGCGACAAGTGCAAGTTCGTCGCAATCCCGACCTCCTCGGGCACCGGCTCCGAGGTGACCCCCTTCGCCATCATCACCGACGCGGACACGGGCATCAAGTGGCCAATCACGGACTACGAGCTCATGCCCACGATGGCGATCGTCGACACCGACAACATGATGACGCAGCCCAAGGGCCTCACCTCCGCCTCTGGCATCGACGTCCTCACTCACGCCATGGAGGCCTATGTCTCGATCATGGCGTCCGACTACACGGACGGCATCGCCCTGCGCGCGGCCAAGCTCGTCTTCGACTACCTGCCCACGGCCTACGACGAGCCGACCAACGTCGAGGCGCGCGACCACATGGCCAACGCCTCCTGCCTCGCCGGCATGGCCTTCTCCAACGCCTTCCTCGGAGTCAACCACTCCATGGCGCACAAGCTCGGTGCCTACCACCACATTCCGCACGGCTGGGCCAACGCCGTCATCCTCACGCGCGTCGCTCGCTACAACGCCGCCGAGCGCCCGACCAAGATGGGCACCTTCTCGCAGTACCAGTACCCGCACGCCAAGGCGCGCTACGCCGAGATGGGCCGCTTCTGCGGATTTACCGGCAAGGACGACGACGAGGTGTTCGAGAACTTCATGGAGGGCATCGAGAAGCTCAAGGAGCACATCGGCGTCAAGAAGACCATCGCCGACTACGGCGTCGACGAGAAGTACTTCCTCGAGACGCTCGACGAGATGAGCGAGAATGCCTTCAACGACCAGTGCACGGGCGCCAACCCGCGCTACCCGCTGATCGACGAGATCAAGGAGATCTACAAGGACGCCTACTACGACCGTCCCGCGTCCTCTTACGAGGCCTAGTTTCGACCGCTGGCCCGTCGCGCGCGCCTGCGCGTCGGGCCAGTGTGTAGCGTGTAGATTGCATACGCACCGCACGGCACGTGCAGCAAGGAACTTGCACACAACCATGAGAGGGACTGGTGTTCACCATGGAACTACCTAAGGACAAGAAGGTCATCCGCACCCGCAACAACAAGGTCGTCTACGACTGCGGCGACACCGTGGCCAAGGTGTTCAACGCGACCAAGCCCGCCGCCGACATCTTCAACGAGGCGCTCAACCTGAGCCGCGCCGCGCAGGCCGGCATCGACGTGCCCGAGATCGTCGAGGTCGGCAAGGCGGCCGGGTCGTGGGTCATCTCGACCAAGAAGGTCGAGGGCAAGACCATGCGCGAGATCGGCGACGAGGACGCGAGCAAGCGCCCGATGCTCACCGAGCAGTTCGTCGAGCTCCAGCTTGACATCCACAAGCATCGCAACCCGCTGCTCAACCGCCAGAAGGACAAGTACACCCGTATGATCAACGCGGCGGGCGAGGTGCTCGACGAGACCACCCGCTACGAGCTGCTCATGCGCCTCGACGGCATGCCCAACAAGCACGAGATCTGCCACGGCGACTTCGTCCCGTCGAACGTGATCGTCCGCGAGGACGGCAGCCACTGCGTCTGCGACTGGGCACATGCGACCCAGGGCGACGGCGCGGCCGACTGCGCTGCATCCTACCTGCACTTCAAGATGCGCGGTGCCGACGAGTTCGCCGAGAACTACATCAACGCCTACTGCGAGAAGTCCGGCGTGACCAAGGAGCACGTGCAGAACTGGCTTCCCATCATCGCGGCCTCCGAGCTCTCGCGCGGTCGCGTGGTCGAGCAGGACTTCCTGCTGAGCTGGGTCAACGTGGCCGACTACCAGTAGGGCAGTCGCGCACGTCGCGCGCGGGCGGTCTCGATCGCTGGCGGGGCTCGTCTTCAGATCGCTTTGCCAAGGCTCATTATCGGGCTGCGTTACCAAGTGCACAGCTACCGGGCGGGGTGACTTCGGTCGCCCCGCCCGTTTTGGATGCGCGCCTACTCCCTACACGCGTCTCGCCGTGTGCGGCCTCGCCGCAGCGCTACGGCATGCGGATGGAAACAGGCTCAACCGTAAGTGATTCACCTTGCCCGTTTAGGAAGCCGAGGGCGTAGAGCGGCAAGGTCAAAAAACCATCTCCTCCGCCGACGTTCGTGTCGGCGAGCTTTATCGCGGGATGGATCCCATATTTCTTTGGGTTTGCCAGAACGTAGCGCATGCTCGTTGCCCGCCCGTTGTTCGACTTGCACTCTATGATTGTCGCCTCGCCATGAAGGTTCATGACGAAATCCAGCTCGGGAGAGCCACTCGGTGCGTGGTAGTAGTACAGCTCCTGTTCGCTTGTTGCCAGGGCGGAAGCAACCATGTTCTCCGCAATGGCACCCTTGTATGCGCTGAGGTCTCCCCTTAGCACGTGGGCGGCGGTCCCTTGCTCAAGCTGGGAAACGAGAAGCCCGGTGTCCACGAAGAACACCTTGAATTCCCGCTCGATCTTCGCTCCCTCGAGCGGCATCGAGATCTCGCGCAGGTTGTACGCCTTGGTTACAAGACCCACGTCTACGAGGTACCGGAGGCCGTCGGCCTTTTGCGGGCTGTTGCCCCTCACGTTTACCTTGCTGTACTGGAACTTCTTGTACTCCTTCGCGAGCTGAGCGGGGAGGGAGTCGAGGCATGCCTCGGCACGAAGCTTAAGCACCTCGTTAACGGCGTCCTCACCCTTGGCGTTTTTGTACCGACCGAAGTCGTCGCGAATGGACGTGAGTATCGCGCGCTGCGTTGTGCGCACGGCGTTGAGGTCATGTGTGGCAAGGAACTGTTTGACGGCCTCGGGCATGCCGCCGACCACGAGGTACTGAAGATAGAGGTCCCTCAACCCTTCGTGAACCGCGGGTAGGAGGGGCTCGCGTGCCATAAGGGTGCGCCGTGCGTATGTGAGTACGTCTTCGGCAACGTCAGAGTTTTGCAAGAACTCTTGGAAGTTCAGGGGGTGCATGACGAGATGCTCTTCGTATCCCACGGGAATCCCGCGGGGATACGGGTCCCTGAACCCCTTGACGCCCAGAAAGCTGCCGGTTGCGATTACGTCGTAGCGTCCATCAAGGTCCCAGTATTTGAGGGAGCTGCGCGCGTTCGGACAGTCCTGCACCTCGTCGAGAATGAGTAGGGTGTCATGGGGAACGAAGCGAGCGGAGGCGACGTTTGCGGTGATGGAGAGCACCATTTTGTCTACGTCGAAGTCGCCGGCAAACGCCTCGTGTACCGAGCGGTTTGCCCTGAGGTCAAGGTAGACCACGTTGCCATAGCGGTGTTCGCCGAATGCTCTCGCTATGAACGTTTTGCCAGTCTGGCGCAGGCCGCTGAGGACGAGCGGATGATGGCTGCGGTCTTTCCAGTCTGCGAGCTTGTTCCACATCTCTCTTTTAAGATATTCCATGGCTACCTCACTATTTGTATATTTTTAAAAGGATATTAGCAGACGGTTTTTACAAAATTAAGAGGTTATGGAAAGGCAATATGTCCGTTTTTGGCATCTCGTTAAGCCACCCGCTCCGCTTCGCAGCGGATCGGACGGTTGTCGCACTGTGCGCCGTACGTGTGCCGCGCACACAAATTCGTTGTTCTTTCTGTAACATCCATCGGCGAAAATGTCCTCACGCCGTGTCGCGGGAGGGGCTCGCACGCGTGCGTGAGAGGAGAACACATGACCAAGCAGCTGCTTTCGGGCAACGAGGCCATAGCCCAGGGTGCGTGGGAGGCCGGCGTTGCCGTTGGTGCGGGATATCCCGGCACCCCCTCGACCGAGACGCTCGAGAACCTCGTGAAGAAGGAGGGCGTCTACTGCGAGTGGGCGCCCAACGAGAAGGTCGCCCTCGAGGTCGGCATCGGCTCCGCCATGGGTGGCGTCCGCACGCTCGTGACGATGAAGCACGTCGGCGTGAACGTCGCTGCAGACCCCTTCATGTCGGTCGCCAACACGGGCGTCAACGCCGGCCTCGTCATCCTCGCGGCCGACGACCCCTCCTGCTACAGCTCCCAGAACGAGCAGGACTCCCGCAACTACGCGGCCTTCGCGCGCATCCCGTGCCTCGACCCGTCCGACTCCCAGGAGGCCTACGAGTTCGCCCGCCGCGCCTTCCAGATCTCGGAGGACTTCGACGCTCCGGTCATGCTCCACGAGACCATGCGCATCGCGCACACCAAGGCCATGGCCGAGGTCGCGGGCCAGCGCGAGGATCGCGCGCCGCTCGACTACGCCACCCAGATTCCCAAGTACGTGATGATGCCCGCCATGGCCGTGGGCCGCACCGTCGCTACCAACGAGCGTGAGGACAGGCTCATCGCGTTCGCGGAAGAGACCGACCTCAACCGCGTCGAGATGCGTGATACCAAGGTCGGCGTCATCGTTGCCGGTGCGCTCTACACGCACGTTCGGGAGGCGCTCCCCGACGCGTCCACGCTCAAGCTCGGCCTCACCTGGCCGCTTCCTCCCCAGAAGCTCGCGGACTTCGCCGCGTCGGTCGACAAGGTCTACGTGGTGGAGGAGGCCTGCACCTACTTCGAGACGCGCGTCCGCGCGCTCGGCATCGACGTCGCGACCCCGCCGGCCGGCCGCCTTCCGCGCTCCGGCGAGGTCATGCCCGCCGACATCCGCGCCGCCTTCGGCCTCGCGGCTCCGGCGCACCTCGAGGCCGCGACGGACCTGCCGCCCCGCCCGCCCGCGTTCTGCGCGGGCTGCCCGCACCGCCTCGTCTACTGCGAGCTGCGCCGCCTCAAGGCGATCGTCACGGGCGACATCGGCTGCTACACGCTCGGTGCCGTCGCGCCCTACCGTGCGGTAGACTCCGTGATCGACATGGGCGCCTCGCTCTCGATGGCGCACGGCATGGAGCTCGCGGGCGCCACGGAGCGCACGGGTCGTCCCGTCGTGGGCGTGATCGGCGACTCCACCTTCGCCCACTCCGGTATCACGAGCCTGCTCGGCACCGTCTACAACGGCGGCACGGGTACGCTCTGCATACTCGACAACCGCACCACCGCCATGACCGGCACGCAGGGCAACCCCGTCAACGGCGTGAAGCTCGTCGAGCAGATGGCCGGCAAGAGCCCGCTCGACGCGCCCTCCGGCAAGCCGCTCGACCTCGTCAGGCTCTGCGAGGCCATCGGCGTCGACGAGGTAGAGCAGGTCGACGCCCAGAACCTGAAGGAGATCCGCCGCGCCCTCAAGGAGGCCATCTCCCATGCGGACAAGCTCTCCGTCATCATCTTCAAGTCGCCGTGCCGCCTGATCGACCGCACGCGTCGCCCCGCGCCGACCATCCGCGACTGCCGTGCCTGCGGCGCATGCGTCCAGATCGGCTGCCCCGCCCTCGGCAGGGACGAGCAGGGCCACGCCGTCATCGATCCCAACCAGTGCATTGGCTGCGACCAGTGCGTGCAGTCCTGCCCGTTCGGCTGCATCCAGAAGGAGGCCTAGCCATGGCACACGCAATCGCAACAGACGCCAGCTCCACCGTGAACGTCGGCACCGGCACGACCGCGCCCATCGACAAGACCAAGACCATCCTGCTCGTGGGCGTGGGCGGCCAGGGCACGATCCTCGCAGGCAACATCCTCGCGATGTGTGCCGCCGAGGCGGGCCTCGACGTCAAGGTATCCGAGATTCACGGCATGTCGCAGCGCGGCGGCTCGGTCTCCACGATCATCCGCGTGGGCGAGAAGGTCGACTCCATGGTCTGCGACCCGGGGTGTGCCGACGTCGTCGTCGCGTTCGAGGCCATCGAGGCCCTGCGCGCCCAGCAGTACCTCGCCGAGGGCGGCACGATGTTCGTGAACGACGAGGAGATCGTGCCCGTCTCCGTCAACATCGGCAACTTCTCGATGCCCACCGACACGAGCGAGCGCCTCGACGCCATAGGCGCCGTGCGCATCCCCGCCGGCAGGATCGCCCGCGAGGCGGGAAGCCCTCGCTCCACCAACGTGGTGCTGGTAGGCGCCCTCTCGACGGCCCTTCCCTTCGCGGAGGAGCAGTGGCGCGACGCCATCGCGCGCCGCGTGCCGCCCAAGACCGTCGAGGCGAACCTCGAGGCGTTCGACCGCGGTCGCGCGGCCGCCGGCAGGTAGGGGCCGGCCGTGTCCGCGCAGAGCGGCGCAAACCGTGCCGCAATCCCGCGGGGCGGCGCCGACTGCGACGCGTCCGCGTCACGCGACTCGGGTCGCACCGTGACGTCGATAGAGGACCAGCCGCTCACCGAGGAGCTTCTCGAGCGCCTGCTCGAAAGCTCCTCTCCCGACGCCTACCTCAGCGAGGTGGAGCCCGGCGACTGCGAACTCTCCGACCTTCTCCTCACGCTCGTGCGCGAGAAGGGCGTCTCGCGCGCCGCGGCCATCGCGGGCTCGGGCCTCAGCGCCCCGTACGGCTACCAGCTGTTTACGGGTGCCCGCCACCCCAACCGCGACGCCGCGATCATGATGGCGTTCGGGCTGCGCTGCAACCTGGTCGAGACCCAGCGCCTGCTGAAGTCTGCCGGCCTCTCGGAGCTGTGGTGCAAGCGCCGCCGCGACGCGATCATCATCTACTGCGTGAGCCACGGCTACTCGCGCGCACGCTGCGACGACGAGCTCTTTCGGCTGGGGGAGGAGACGCTGCTGAAGGTCGCGCCGGGTGAGCCGGGCGAGCGCGTCGAGCGCAGGCGTCATGCCGATGGCAGCGGCAGCGCCTCGCTCGGCAACTAGGTGCCGTACCGACCGAAGCGGTGACGTGCCTTGACCGACGAGGAGATATTGCGCGCCCTCGACCTCGACGACTCGCTCGTCGTGGTCCGTACGCTTGCGAGTGGCGCCGCCGGAGAGACCCAGCTCGTGCGCCGCGCCTCGAAGGGTGCCGCGGCGTCGTGTGCCGATGACGCGTCGGGTGCCGGGGCCGCGACGGCAGCCGAGGGCGCCGTGCCGATTGAGCCCCTGCCGGCAGGGGGCGGTCTTCTTCTCGTGCGCAAGTACATTCCGATCGAGCTTGCCAACAGGCGCGCGTGGGAGGTCGCGCGTGACATCTGCGACCCGCGCCTGCCGCGCATCCGCCTGATGTACGAGCTGCCCGACCGCCTGGCCGTGGTCTACGACTACGTCGAGGGGGAGAGCCTTGCCGCCCGCGTTGCCGAGAGCGGTGCCCTCGACGCGAGCGAGGCGGTTGCGGTGGCTATCGAGCTCTGCGCCGCCGTCGGGCTGCTTCACGACCGAGGCGTCGTGCACCGCGACATCTCTCCGGGAAACGTCATCCTTGCGCCCGGCGGCGCGCATCTGATCGACCTTGGCATCGCGCGTGCCCGCACCGAGGGCGCGCACCACGACACGACGCGCCTCGGGACATGGGGATTTGCTGCCCCGGAGCAGTATGGCTTCGCGCAGACGGACGCACGCTCGGACGTGTACTCGCTCGGCAGGCTGCTGGGTTACATGCTGACTGGCACCGATCCGACGGATCCTGCCTATGAGACGCGGCTGGGCGCGACAGACCCGCGCATGCTCCGCATCGTCGAGAGGGCATGCGCCTTCGAGCCGAGCGCCCGCTACCAGAGTGCGGGCGAGATGGCGGCCGCGCTTGGCGGCGTTCGAAGCGCGGCGTCGCACCCGGTTGCTCGGCGCCGATCTGGCTCCGACGGGCAGCTCCTTGCGGGCGGGGCTCTCCGTGGGCGCGGTTCGCGCATCGGAGGGGTCGCGCGCCGGCTCCTGGATCGCGCGTCGTCGTTTCTCGCCTGCCTGCGCGAGGCGCGCGGCTGGCGCCGAGCCGTTGCGGTGCTGCTTCTTGCCATCGGCGTGGTCTCGGGCCTGCTCATCGTGATGGCCGCCGTGACCCTGGTCCTGCATCCGAAGCGAAGTACCGACGCGTTTTCTGCCGCGCTTGCCCTCGAGACGCTCGTCCTCGTTGAGCTTGGCGTCGTGTACTACCCCATCACGTGCCTGCTGTCCGACGCGACGGTCTCGCCGTCACGGTCGGTCCCGCCGAGGCGTCGCCTCAAGGAGTTTCTCGGGCGCGAGGCGCGGCTTCTTCTCGCGTGCCTTCTGGTCTTTGCGGTCCTCACCATACTGGCCATGCTCGTCATCGGGCCGACCTCTGGTTCGTAAGGGGTGCCCCGCCCGCGTCACCATAATAAGAAACTAAATTATGCTCCGAGCAGAGGACTTTGGGGACGCTCCCTTCTAGCATCGAGACGTGCCAGTCTGCGTCGCATGGCGCAACGCGTGAATCGTTTGGTGCATCACGTGATGCTCTATTGGAAGGGAAGTGCCATGAAACTAGAAAAGGTCGTCGTCTCGTCGCTCGTGGCGGGTGCGCTCGCCCTGACCCTGGGTGCGTGCGGCTCGTCGTCGAGCTCGTCGAAGGGCTCTGACTCCGGCTCCTCGGGTGGCGAGAGCAAGCAGGCGCAGCCGGCGTCCAGCTCGAAGGTCGCCGTCACCATCGACGGCGTGCAGATGGGAAGCGACTATCAGGGTAGCCCCTGCGCCATCGTCAGCTACACCTTTACGAACGTGTCCGACGAGGAGGCACAGTCGTTCATGGTCTCCTGTCGCGAGGAGGTGTACCAGAACGGGGTGCAGTGCGAGAGCGCAATCAGCAACGACGTCGACGGCTCCGCGAGCATGACGAAGGTGAAGGCTGGCAACTCCGTGCAGGTGCAGAAGGCCTACAAGGTGCAGGACTCATCCGACCTCGAGGTGAACGTGTACCCGCTCATTAGCTTCGACAAGAAGCCCCTTGCAAGCCAGACCTTCACGTTGGCATAGGAGGACAAGATGAAGAAGAGCAAGCTCCTTCTCGTGGCGTTGATTCTCGGCGTGCTGTACCTCGTCTACAGCGCGTGGTATTGGTTTGGCGGCGGGGCAAACGTGGGATCGACCAGCTCGGCGCAGGCGGGTGCGGCCATCGCGTCGGCCATCGTCATGCCGCACCTCGTGCTGACGCTGCTCGCCGTGATCTTCAACGCCCTCGGGTATGCCCTGTCGAAGCGCCCCTTCGCGCTGGTTGCAGGCATCCTGTACTCGGTGGCGATGGTTCTCTTCCCACCGTACTTCTTCTTCGTCATCGTGCAGGCGATTCTCTCGTACGTGGCCTTTGCGAAGATGAAGGACGCGACGGCGGCCGAGTGACGGCAGTCGCCGACAACTCGTTTGCGCCTGCAGAACTGAGGTGTGCCGGGGCGTTTTGGGCAGCTACGGGCCAGGCTTGCGCTCCTCGCGTGGCTCTCGCGCGAGGAGCGCGCTGCACAACTTGCACAAAACGGCCCCTCGCGCGACGCAACTCGTCCGCTCGTGCACGAAACTGCCCCTCGTGCGACGTAAAATCTGGCCCGTGCACCTACTTTCATGTTTGTTCTGCATATCTGTCGTTTACTAACTGGTCAAACGTTGGTTTTGATGCAAGCTGTTCGGTCTGATTGCCTGACAGTCCCAAAAGTACGTCGCACGAAGGCGAGTTTCATGCAGCGGGGTCGCGGCTACGTCGCACGAGCGCGAGTTTCATGCACGCCAGAGGGCGGGTGTTGCAGAATGCGCGGCGCTTTCGCGAGATAAGCTGCAGGAAATCGCTACGCGAGCTTCACGCCGAGAAGCCCCAAGAGGTCGGGTGCCTGGCCGATCCCGACCTTTGCTCCGCGCAGCTCACGGAAGGTATCGGAAAGGCGGATCGCGGCAATCTCGTCGCTCGAGAGGTCGACGCCGGAGAGCCTCGTTCCAAACAGCTCGGTCCTCGTGAGGTCGCAAGACTCCAGGCGAAGGCGCCTCACCTTGAGTGCGGAGAGCGTCGCCTCGTGCAGGTCGCAGGCACGTAGCGTCACCTGCTCGAGCTTGGACTCGGTGAGGTTTGCGTAGGGGAGGGCGCAGGCCTCGAACGAGGTCTGCCTCAGGATCGAGCCATGCAGGTCGCAGCCTGTGAGGCGACAGTCGCGTGCGGTGGTCGCACGCCAGAAGCTCGTGTGCAGGGAGGCGTTGCTCAGGTCGCAGGCCCGCAGCTCGCAGCCCTCGAAGCTCGCGCGGTCGATGGTGCATGCGGAGAGGTCGCAGTTCTCGAAGGCGCACTCGTCAAACTCGACGTGCCCCAGCCACTCTCCAGCAAGGACCTCGTCCGCGAAGGCGAATCCTCGCACCTCCCCCTCGTTGGCGGCGATGATGTCCGCGAGGCGCGCCATGCTAGTCCAAGATCCTGTGCTCGAAGGTGCCGCCTTGGTATATGCCAAAGCTCGCGGTCCCGTCCTTGGGAAGGCCGACGCTGCCCGGGTTGAAGACGGTGATGCCGGGGTGGTCCCTAAGCTCGGGCCAGGGATCGCGTCCGCCATCGGCTCCCGCTGTCGCGAGCACCTTCTTGTGCGTGTGGCCATACACCAGCGCGCTGCCCGAAGGCAGCTCGGGCCACGCGTCGACGCTGTTGTGGATGCCCGGCCCGTACACGTGGCCGTGCGTGAGGAAGAGGCTCATCCCCGCACCGTCGCGTGCGGCCGGGTCGAAGAGTACGTTGTACGTCGCCATGCAGGGGAAGCCGAGGACCATCTGGTCCACCTCGGCCTCGCAGTTGCCGCGCACGGCTATTACCTGATTCGCGATGGAGTTGAGCATCTCGATCACGCGCTTGGGCGCGTAGTCCGAGGGAAGGTCGTTGCGCGGCCCGTGATAGAGAAGGTCGCCGAGAAGAACGACCCTGTCGGGCTGGATGCTCTCGACGGCATCCATGAGGCGGGCGCACCGCTCGGCGGCCCCGTGTATGTCGGACGCTATGACGAGCTTCATGTCCTCTCCCATCACCATGCAGCGCGATATCGCGCGGACGCCGCCGCCTCGCGCGCCTGCCGCCGCCTCGCGCCTGCGATGCGTGCGAGAAACTGACTTCGCCACACACCGACAACCTTACGCAAGAACATACACGAAATCGGGTCTTGCGACCATCGGGGCGAGTCTTCGCAGGAAAGAGAAATCAATATATAAACGTCCCGATTTCGTGTATGTACTTTGCTCGCAGGAACTATTGGCGGATTAGCCTGGCTGCACATTCGAGGGGCCCAGGTGCAAAACGCCACCGAGAGAACGATGGACCGAGGGGTCCAGGCGCACTACGCGAGGGGTGACATTTTTCGCGCGACGACGACAAAACCGCGAAGACGCAAAGAAGGGCGCCGACCAAAGCCGACGCCCCTCTCGCTGTTTGCCAGACCCCGGATGGGGCGGCTTGCCTCGCCGAGCTAGTCCTCGGCGATCTCGGTGATGGCGCCCACGGGGCAGGCGTCCAGGCACGAGCCGCAGCCGATGCAATCGTCGCCGTTGGCGACGGTCGCGACGTCCTCGACCTCGATGACGTCGACGGGGCAAGCGTCAGCGCAGGCACCGCAGGCCACGCAGGCGTCGGTGTCGATAACAGGATGAGACATGATCGTTCCTCTCCACGTGTTCCACGCGACGGGCGCGGCCCCCTTGCCGCGACGCGTCGCCTCTGAGAAAGAGAGTACCTATTGGTGTGATTTCTGCAAGTCACACATGCGACAAAATCACGATTAGTCCCCCGTGCGGCTCCCATCGGACGCCTGCGCGACACCTGCCGGACGCCTTGTGTGCATATCGCGCAGAATGCTTTATATTTGTCGACCCAAAAAATCTAATGTGGAGAGACTTAGATAATGTATAGAATCAAAACGCATGGGAAGAATTGAAGTCGTACAAAGACGTATCAACGCTTCCAGACGGGTCAGATGAGGCTGTCCCCGAGCAAGCACACAAGAAAGGAAACGTACCATGGGAAAGATTCTTGGCATCGACCTTGGCACCACCAACTCCGCCATGGCGGTCCTCGAGGGCGGCGAGCCCACGATCATCGTGAACGCCGAGGGCGACCGCACCACGCCGTCCGTCGTCGGCTTCCGCTCTGACGGCGACCGCATCGTCGGCAAGGCCGCGAAGAACCAGGCCGTCACCAACCCGCAGAACACCGTGTTCTCCATCAAGCGCTTCATGGGCCGTCGCTACGACGAGGTTTCCTCCGAGCTCAAGACCGTGCCGTACACCGTCAAGAGCGGCACCGGCAACCGCGCCGTCGTCGAGATCGACGGCGAGGACTTTACGCCCGAGCAGATCTCGGCAATGACTCTCGCCAAGATGAAGGCTGACGCCGAGAAGTACCTCGGCGAGCCCGTCACCGACGCGGT
>JAGAWD010000336.1 GCA_017941585.1 Olsenella sp.
AGGCGGTACATCTCCCTGGCGCCCGAGATGAGCGTGAAGGGAATCTCGGTGCCGTCGGAGGTGGCGAGCGTGAGGCCGGCCTTTCCGAGCGAGACGCCCGTGGCAGTGCCCTTCTCGTCTACCGAGAAGACCTTCTCGTCGGCCGAGGCCCAGCTCTTGGCCACGATCTCCATGCCGTTGTAGGATGCCTTGAGCTGGGTCGCCTCACCCACGGCCACGCTCGTCGTGTCGAGGACGGCGTCCTTCTTCACGTCGGCGGAGGGTAGGTTGACGGCGACCTCGTAGTCGCCCGCGACGTCGACGTAGCTGGTGGACTCGTCCGCCCGGCCGGCCTCGCCGGCCCAATAGGCGTCGGTGCCCGAGAAACCGTACGCCGTGTACGCCGGGTTGATGAGCATCTGGTAGTGGCCGATCTCCGCGAACGACCTATCGTCGATGAATGCCTGCTTCTCCGAGGCCCACAGATCGATCGCGCCGGCGATGTCACGAACTCCCCAGGCGATGCTCTCGCTCAATGCGGAGCGACCGCCATACGTCGCGGAGTCCCACAGGTCGCCGTTGGGGCGCGTGTGCGACATCTCGCCCACGGCGCTCATCTCGGCGGCGCGCTGGACGGCGATGTTCTCGAGCGCCTCGGAGCGCTTCGGGCTAAGGTAGGTCTCCCGGCTGATGTTGTGCGCCTCGAGGTACTCGGCGACCGTTCTTTCACCGACAAAAATGCCGTCGGACGTCACTTCTCGCCACTTCACGTTCGTGTCATTGAGGGCGTCCTCGCGGATCCTGATGACCGCGGCGATGCCCGCCTCGGCGTCGGCCTTCTGGTCGATCGTCACCGGCGCGAGGACGGTCGAGCCCGAGCCGAGCGCGACGTTCGTCGCATACGTCTCGGCGAAGGCGGCCGGCGCGAAGGCAAGCGACGCCGCCAGCGTGGCCGTGGTCGCCGCGATCGCCCCGAGCGAGTGTAACTTGTCAAACCTCATGTATCTCCCCTCTCGACAGATAACCGTACGCACATAACCCTACACGTTTATCCCGAAGCATAAACGCAGAAACCATCACGTTTCGGCAAGCCGAGGAGAGGGACCGTCAGGCGGCTGACGCCACGAGACGTCGCGAGGACGGCGTCGCGATGACGGCGGAGCGGCTGCGCCCGTCGCACGTGGCTGCGCCTATTGCGCGACGGCGAGCCCGGCGCCCGAGGTCACGATGAGGCCGATGTCCGCGCGCGTGGCGCCGCTCTCGATTCTCGCGTTGTAGCCCACGTTCGATAGCGTGAGCGCGGCCGGCTCCGCGCCGACGCTCGTGTTCCATGCCTGCGACAAGGCAACCCCCTGACTGAAGGGGATGCGGATGCTCCATCCGTCCACGGCTGGCCCGTCGTTCTCGATGGCCACGGAGTACTGGTAGGCCGTGCGGTCGCCGTCGGGCCACGAGTTGGCGAGCGTGACGGTCGCGGAGAGCCCGCCCGACCTCACGGTGTAGGACGTACCCGTGGGGACGCTTTGCTGCCAGCCGCCCGCGCCGCCGCCCGAGCCGCCGCCCGAGCCACCCGTGCCGCCCGAGCCGCCCGTGTTGCCAGGGTTGCCAGGCGTGGCGCCGCCCGTCTCGTCGGTAAGGTTGGCGAACTGGAGGTCGCCCGTGAGCGTGCGGTAGAGCCACGCGCCCGACCGGGAGAGGTCCCCCTGGGTGAAACCCG
>JAGAWD010000337.1 GCA_017941585.1 Olsenella sp.
GCCGAGGCGAATCCACTCGAGGCCGATTTGCGCACCGGGGCGGCCGGAGCGATCTCCGCTCGACGGGGTCTGGGCCGGGTTCCTGACGGGCGGACCTACCAGAGGTTTCGAAGAGCCCAAAAGTTTCTACGAGTCGAAAAAGAGGCGGCCGCGATGCGACCGCCTCCATGGTACGTGCTACGTGCTCAATCGTTCGAGCGACTCCCGTGACTCCTACTTGGCGAGGCCAGATTCCTCGGGAGGAAGCGGCTTCTTCCAGAAGGAGATGATCAGCGCGCCGACGACGGAGCCCACGAGCAGGGCGACCAGCCACATGATGGGGTTGCCGATGACGGGCGTGACCCAGGCGCCGCCGTGGGGTGCGGGGCTCGCGCAGCCAAACGCCGCGGAGAGCGCGCCGGCGACGGCGGAGCCGATGATGCAGGACGGCAGGACGTGGCCGGGGTCGGCCGCCGCGAACGGAATGGCGCCCTCGGAGATGAAGGAGAGGCCCATGATGTAGTTCACGAGGCCGGCGTCGCGGTCCTGCTTGGTCCAGCGGTTCTTGAAGAAGGTGGTGGAAAGGGCGATGACCAGGGGCGGAACCATGCCGCCGACCATGACGGAGGCCATGATGATCTGGCCTGACGCGGTGCCTGCGGCAAGGGCGCCGGTGCCGAAGACGTAGGCTGCCTTGTTGAAGGGGCCGCCCATGTCGATGGACATCATGCCGCCGACAATCGCGCCGAGCAAGACGATGTTGGTGGAACCCATGCCGGCGAGCCAGTTGTTGAGCGCCGTGTTGATGAGGGCGAAGATCGGATTGAGTGCGAGCATGACGATGCCAATGAGCAGCGTGCCGCCAAGCGGGTAGATGAGCATCGGCTTGATGCCCTCGAGCGAGTCGGGCAGGTGGTCGCAGAGCTTCTCGAGCCAGAGCGTCAGATAGCCTGCCGCGAAGCCCGCGAAGAGCGCCGCGATGAAGCCGCCCGAGATGAGCGTCGTGTCGTCGAGGGTGGACAGGTAGGCAAAGTCATAGCCGACCTTCGCGAAGAAGCCGCCGACCATGCCGGGCGCGAGGCCCGGGCGGTCTGCGATGGACATGGCGATGAAGCCCGCGAGAATCGGGAGCATCAGGCCGAAGGCCTCGCCGCCGATGGTCTTGAACATCGCCGCTGCCGGGATCGAGGAACCGTAGGCCGCGGTGCCGAGGCCAGGCTGGTCGACGAGGAACGCGATGGCGGTGAGGATGCCGCCGCCGATGACGAACGGGAGCATGTGGCTGACGCCGTTCATCAGGTGCTTGTAGATGGTGTGCCAGCCAGAGTCCTTCTGACCGTTGCCATTGCCGTTTGCGGCAGCCACGGTGCCCTCCTGGATGGGAGCCTCGTTGTTCTGGATGATCTTGATGAGCTTCTCGGGATCGTTGATGCCGGCAGAGACGTTGGTCGAGTAGACCTGCTTGCCCGCGAAGCGGGAGAGGTCGACGTTCTTGTCGGCGGCGATGATGATGCCCTTGGCGTGCGCGATCTCCTCTGCGGTGAGGACGTTCTTGGCGCCCGCGGAGCCCTGGGTCTCGGCCTTGAGCTTGAGGCCCATCTCGGCGGCCTTCTTCTCGAGGTTCTCGGCGGCCATGTAGGTGTGGGCGATGCCCGTCGGGCAGGCCGTGATCGCGAGGATGTCGGGAAGGCCCGTGTCCGCGGCGGCGGCAGCGGGTGCGGCCGTCTCGGCGTCCTTCTCGGCCTCCGCCTTGTCGATCACGGCAAGGAAGTCCTCGGGGGTCTTGGACGCGCGGAGCGCGTTCGCGAACTCCTCGTGCATGAGCATCTGCGCAAGCTTGGCGAGGATCTCGAGGTGGGTGTTGGCCTCTCCCTCGGGAGCGGCGATCATGAACATGAGGTCGCTCTTCTTGCCGTCCGCCGCCTTCCAGTCGACGCCGCCCTCGACGGTCATGGCGGCAAGCCCAGGCCGCTTCACGGCAGACGTCTTTGCGTGCGGGATGGCGATGCCATCGCCGACGGCCGTGCTGAACTCGGCCTCACGCTTGAGGATGGCCTCTTTGTAGGCCACCTCGTCCGAGATGTTGCCAGACGCCACCTGTAAGGCGACGAGCTGGTCGATGGCGTCGGCCTGATCGGCAGGGCTTGCGCCGATCTTGACGCCCTCGGGTTTTAGCAGATCAGTGATTTTCACTTTCTCCCCTTTCCCTTTCCCCTGAATCTATAACTGCCCGGAGGGACCGGGCACGTTATCCAAAGCCATTGCCTTGGGGCTTGCGAGGTGGCGGGTTTGCGCATGCGCCCTTCTCGCACGTCCGCCGGCGATTGTCGCTGCGCCCGTCGTCGCGAACGTGACGACGGGGCTTAGGGAACTTGCTGGAATCGCAGAGTACGTATGATCTTCAAGCCTGACAGATGAAGAACTCCTTCGCCTTGGCCTCTCTTAACTCGGATGTGGTGGTCTCGTTTCAGTTGCGGATCCGTCGGTGCCCCGGAAGCTTACATTGAAATGATACTTTCTGGGGAAGAAGATTGCTCCCCTCACTCACGAATGCCTCGGTGAGGGGTCTGAGCATTCCGCCGGGGAGCTTCGACACGCGTCGAGCAAGCGTTCCCTCCCTTTCAGTTTTACTGCAGCGAGGTCGTGCCTTTGTGTTCGACCCTGCCCTTTAAGGTGACTTAAAGGGTTGCCCCCGATACTTTACGCATAGTCGAAAAGGGAGGGCAACATGCCACAGCTTGTGTTCAAGCGCGAAGAGATAAAGTACCGACTCACCTCAGGACAGCGCCATCGCCTCGAGGCCGTCATGGCGCGGCACATGGTGCCTGACGAGCACGGGGCCACCACGGTGCGCAACGTCTACTACGACACGCCGAGCCATGTTCTCATCAGGCGCTCGATGGAGCATCCCAGGTACAAGGAGAAGATCCGCCTGCGCAGCTATGCGGACGCATCGGTGAACACGCCAGTCTTCGTGGAGCTGAAGAAGAAGGTGGACGGCGTCGTATACAAGCGCCGCACGGTCCTTCCCCTGGGGGATGCCGACGCCCTGCTCGCGGGCATTCGCGAGCCCCATGGTCAGATAGAGCGCGAGCTGGCGTATTCCGCTCAGCGCTACGAGGGACTTCGCCCCGCGATGTACATCGCCTACGACCGCGAGGCGTTCTACGCGAGGGACGACCACGAGTTCAGGGTCACCCTCGACACGCGCATCCGCTGCCGCTGGGACGACGTCACGCTCGCAGGCGACACCGACGGCAGGCTGCTTATTGGCGAGCGCGACAGCCTGATGGAGATCAAGGGCATCGGCGCCATGCCGCTCTGGATGGCGGACTTCCTTGCGGAGGAGCACCTGTACAAGGCGTCCTTCTCCAAGTACGGGGCCGCCTGGAGCCTGCAGTTCTCCACCCTCGGGCGCCCCGCCCTCGGCCGCCAGCGCGAACGGCGCCCGGCTGCCTCCACCGTGTGGGAGGCGCTCGGCGGGCTGAGGCTTGCTCCCCATGCCCGCGTCGCCCCGCTTGCATCGTAAGTCCTCCGATACCAGTCCTCGGATACCAGCCGTCGGACACCAGTCCAGAAAGGAACTACGCCATGTTCGAGTCACTCTTCTCATCAGCAAACGCGACGGCCGCGTCGGTCGATCTCGTCCCCTTCCTGACGAGCGTCGCGGTGGCCCTCGCGCTGGGCCTCGCCCTCGCGCTCATCTACTGCTTCCGCAGCCGCTACACGCGCAGCTTCGTGATCACCATGGTCACCTTGCCGGCAATCGTCGCCGTGGTGATCACGATGATCAACGGCAACATCGGCGCCGGCATCGCGGTCGCGGGTAGCTTCAGCCTCGTGCGCTTCAGGAGCGTGCCGGGCCAGGCGCGCGACATCGCCTTCGTGTTTCTGGCCATGTGCGTCGGCCTCGTGTGCGGCATGGGCTACGTCGTCCTCGCCGCGCTGGTCACCGCCATCATTGGCGGGGTCAACCTCCTGCTCCAGGCCACGAACTTCGGCAAGGCGGGCACCCGCGTCAACCGAACCCTGCGCGTCACGGTTCCGGAGGACCTCAACCACACCCACCTCTTCGACGACCTGTTCGAGAGGTACACGACCTACCACGAGCTCTACTCCGTCAAGACAACGAACATGGGCAGCCTCTACAAGCTGATCTACAACATCGGCCTCAAGAATCCCGACGAGGAGCGCGCCCTGATCGACGAGCTTCGCTGCCGCAACGGAAACCTCGAGATCGCAATGACCCACCAGGAGGTGGCCACCGATGAGATATAGCAACAAGACCTCGCACGCCCGCACGAACGGGCACGACACCCTGGCCGGCAGCTCTTTGGCCGGCACCCGTCCCACGCGCTTCTCGCGCATGCCCCGGCGACTCGTCGCCGTCGGGCTGGCGGCTACGCTTGCGGCCTCGACGCTCGCAGGCTGCTCGCAGGCGGCGGTCTCCTCGACCTCCGGCACGAGCGAGAGCACGGGCACGAGCACGACCCAGACGGCATCGGCCACGGTGCAGGGCACGCTCGACACCTCCGACATGTTCAGCAAGCGCGACCTCGACGCGAGCTTCGACAAGTCGTCGGCCGCGACGGTGACGCTAGCGGACGGGGCGACTACCTCCTCGAGCAGCGCTGTGAAGGTTGACGGCAACACCGTCACGATCACGGCGGAGGGCACCTACGTGCTCTCGGGCGCGCTTTCCGACGGGCGCATCGTTGTGGACGCCGGCGAGAGTGCCAAGGTGCAGATCGTGCTCTCGGGCGCGAGCGTCACGAGCTCGTCCGCGGCGGCGGTCTACGTGCGCTCTGCCGACAAGGTCTTTGTCACGCTCGCCGACGGCACCACGAGCTCCGTCGTCTCGACGGGTGCCGCCGAGACGACCGACGACCACACGCTCGATGGGGCGATCTTCTCGACCAGCGACCTCACGGTCAACGGCGGAGGAACGCTTACGGTCATGAGCGCGCAGGGGAACGGTATCGTGGGCAAGGACGACGTCGTTCTCGCGAATGGCACCGTCTCGGTCGAGGCTGCCGGCCACGCCGTCCAGGCGAACGACAGCATTCGCGTGGCGGGCGGTACCTGGAGCTTGAAGGCAGGAGTCGACGGCCTCCACGCCGCGAACGACAGCGACGCCACGCTTGGCTACATCTACGTGGCGGACGGCACGATCAACGCGACGACCACGAGTGACGGCCTCGACGCGGGCTACATCCTGCAGGTCGACGGTGGAACCATTGCCGTCTCGGCCGGAGACGACGGTCTGCATGCCGAGCAGGACCTCATTATCAACGATGGTGTCATTACGGTGAGCCAAAGCAACGAGGGGCTCGAGGGCGCACGCGTCTGGATCTGTGGCGGCACGCAGAGCGTCACCGCGACGGATGATGGCGTGAACGCCTCGGGTGATCCTAGCTCGAGCGCAAACGGCGCGTCCCCTGCGGCCGGCGGTCAGGGTAGTACGAGCGCCCAGGGCGGCCAGATGCCGAGTGGCCAGATGCCGAGCGGCGAGATGCCGAGCGGCGAGATGCCGAGCGGCGAGATGCCGAGCGGCGAGATGCCGAGCGGCGAGCAACGCGGCATGGGCGGAGGCATGGGCGGCGGCCAGATGGGCTCCGACAGCACGGCAACCCTTACCGTCTCCGGCGGCACGCTCACAGTGAATGCGGGCGGAGACGGCCTGGACTCCAACGGCGACCTCGTCGTCACGGGCGGCGAGGTGTACGTGAGCGGCCCGACCGATAGCGGTAACGGTGCCATCGACACGGGTGACCAGTCCGAGGCCAAGATTTCAGGCGGTACGGTGATTGCGCTCGGCTCGAGTGGTATGGCGGTGGGCTTCGGCAGCTCGTCCACCCAGGGAAGCGCTCTCGTCTCCGCCTCCGGGTCGGCTGGTGACGAGGTTGTGTTGAGCGACACGTCCGGTAATGTCCTTGCGCGCTACACCGCAGCCAAGGCGTTCTCCTGCGTTGTGGTGAGTGCGCCCGGCATGCAGAGCGGCGGTACCTACACCCTGAGTGTTGCAGGGGAGAGCCACCAGTTCACGCTTGATGGTTTGACGTACAGCGACGTCGCGGGCGGCATGGGCGGCA
>JAGAWD010000338.1 GCA_017941585.1 Olsenella sp.
AGTTTGTCGATCGCAAGAGTCGATTTATCGCGCAGCTTGCGCCTGTCGGCTCGGAGGCGGATGCCAACGAGTTCATCTCCATGGTGAGGTCACGTCACCATGACGCCCGTCACAACGTTCCGGCATGGATCTTGGCCGACGGGCGCGAGCGATGCTCGGACGATGGCGAGCCGCAACGGACGGCGGGGATGCCCGTCCTCGAAGTGCTGAGGGGCGCGGGGCTCGCGAACGTGTGCTGTGTGGTGACTCGATACTTTGGAGGTACCCTTCTCGGGCCGGGTGGCCTCGTGCGCGCGTATGCCTCGGCGGCTCAGAAGGCCGTTGAAGAGGCCGAGAGAGCGGGGGATATCGTCGAGATGACCATGGTCACGCGCGTGACCGTCACTATTCCCTATGGGGCGTACGGCCGGGTAGAGCGCTTGGTGTCGGATTGTTCCGGGAAAGTTCGTGACACGATCTTCTCCGAGGAGGTGCAGATGAACTGCGCTTTTCCCACCGGAACGGAAGGTGCGTTCCTGCATGCCATGTGCGATCTCTCGGGCGGCGAGGACCTCTGCGTCGTGGGCGAGCCGACGTTTCAGGAGTTCTGACGCGAGCGCGCGGCACCCGACTCCCTGCGGGCAATGTTTTGCAATCGGTCGATATGAAGAGACGCACACGACTTTTATGCCACTGCATGCTATATTCGAGCATAAGCGAAAATGCCGTGCGCGTTGACGAGAGGCGAAGATGAGGCGAATTCCGAGGGACGTTGCCTATGGGGTGCCCGAGTACGCGACGAGTGTGCTGCGCGTACTTGAAGAAGCCGGTTTCGAGGCCTGGGTCGTCGGCGGATGGGTTCGCGATGCCCTGCTTGGTGCCCCCTGCCACGACGTGGACGTCACAACGTCCGCCCATTGGCGCGACGTCGAGCGGGTCCTGTCCTCCCACGGCATCGAGGTTCACGAGACCGGCGTCGCCCACGGCACCGTGACGGCCATGGTGGGCGGCAAACCGATCGAGATAACCACCTATCGCGTTGAGAGCTCCTACACGGACCGCCGCCACCCCGACAGGGTCGTCTTCGTCAAGGACGTACGCCAGGACCTGGCACGTCGCGACTTCACCATCAACTCGATGGCATACCATCCCGATCGGGGGCTGCTTGATCCCTTCGACGGTCGAGGCGACCTCTGCAGGGGGCTGATACGCGCGGTGGGGGAGCCCGAGCTCCGCTTCAGCGAGGATGCGCTGCGCGTGCTTCGTGCCGTGCGCTTCGCCTGTCGCTTGGGCTTTACTGTTGAGTCGGAGACGCAAGACGCGCTCGTGAGGTGCGCGGAGGGGCTCGATGACATCGCCTCGGAGCGCATAGGGCAGGAGCTTGACGGAATAGTCTGCACGGGGCGTATGGGGTGGGCGCTCATGAACTCGTTCGAGGCGCTTGCCGTAGCGGTGCCCGAGCTGGCTCCCATGCGAGGCTTCGATCAGAGAAGCCCCTATCACGCCTATGACGTGCTGGAGCATACCTCGCGCGTGTGCCGGGCCGTGGAGGAGTTCACTGGCGGAGGTGCCTCTCGGGAGCTTCGTTGGGCGGCCTTTCTGCATGACATCGCGAAGCCGGCAACGTTCACGCAGGACGAGACTGGTCGCGGTCACTTCTTCGGGCACCCCAAGGTGGGTGCGCGCATGTGCGAGATGATCATGCGCCGCCTCGCCATCCCACATGACGTCACCGTCTCGGTGCGCACGCTCGTGCGGCTTCACGACCACGTCGTCAAGCCGACGCCGCGCTCTATGCGCCGCACCCTTCTCAAGTTCGAGACTGCCTGCCCCGGACGCGCCGCGCAGCTGAGCTTCGCCCTGCTCGACCTCAAGAGGGCGGATGCCGTCGCCAAGGTTCCCGTGTGTGCCTCATATGCCATAGAGCTTGACGAGGTCGAGAGGGTGCTCAGGCAAGAGCTGTCGCGTAATGCCGTCTTCCGCTTGAGGGACCTTGCGGTCAATGGTTCCGACGTTATCTCGGCGACGGGGATAAAGCCCGGTCCGGGGGTCGGCCTCATTCTCAAGGGGCTCCTCTCAGCCGTGGTGAACGGAGAACTTCCCAACGATCGCAAGGCCCTGATTGAGAGCATGCGCATCCAGTAGGTGCATCTGGCGCGAGAGGCCGCAATGGGGCGCGGCGCCCAA
>JAGAWD010000339.1 GCA_017941585.1 Olsenella sp.
GGCATCTCCATCCCGCGCTCCCAGCGCTCCGGCATGTACCCCACGTGCCTCAGCAGCGGTACCTGGACCACGAACCCCTACAACCTGGCCGTTGGTGACCTGGTGTTCTACAGCTATGGTGGAACTCCGTACCATGTCGCGATGTATGTCGGCGGCGGTCAGGTCGTGCACGCCAACGGCTATGGTTCTGGTGTCGTCGTCACGGACGTCTACTACGACGACGGCTTCATCGGTGGCGGCTCGGTCATCTAAGTCAGCCGATAGATAGCCATGGGCTCCCGAGCGCATCGCGTTCGGGAGCCTTTTTATGAGAAACATTGTGTGGGCCTCCCGCGGGAGCGGTCGATTCGGGAGATGCGAATGGAGCCAAACGATAGTCAGATGAGCACGGGCCACGAGGCCAGCGATCCGCGCGAGGACACTCCTGCCGGTACTTCGGAGCGCGAGGCGTCTGGGTCCTCCTCTGATGCTTCCCAGGAGGAGAGCGCGCGGGTAGGCCGGAGTGCCGCGCTCATGAGCGGGCTCGTCATCGTCAGCCGACTCACCGGCTTCCTCCGTACCTGGAGCCAGGCGTATGCGCTGGGAGTCACCGTGCTGAGCAGCTGTTATTCCGTTGCGAACAACCTTCCGAACCAGCTCTACGAGATCGTCGTAGGCGGTATGCTCGTCACGGCGTTCCTTCCCGTCTATCTCACGGAGAAGGAGAAGCACGGCGTCGAGGGCGCGAGGCGCTACACCTCGAACCTCGTGTCAATCGTCATCCTGCTCATGGGGGCTCTCGCCATTCTGGGCTTTGTGTTTGCGGCACAGGTGGTGTGGACGCAGTCCTTCAGTGCGAACGCGGAGTTCGATTCGGGGCTTGCCATCTACTTCTTCCGGTTCTTCGTCATCGAGGTGGTCCTCTATGCGCTCTCCTCGATCTTCTCGGGTGTCCTCAATGCGGAGCGCGACTACTTCTGGAGCAGCGCCGCACCCATCCTCAACAATTTCGTCACCACCGCCTCGTTCTTGGCCTATGCGTTCCTGGCGAACTCGAACCCGTCGCTTGCGCTGGTGATCCTGGCCCTCGGAAACCCCCTGGGCGTCGCCATCCAGGTCGTCGTGCAGATGCCGTCGCTCAGAAAGCACGGAATCCGCCTTCGCCCCTACATCAACCTGCACGACCCCGCCATCAAAGACACTCTCTCCATCGGCATTCCGACTGTCGTCGTGATGCTGTGCTCCTTCGAAACGACGTCGGTCATGACGAGCTCTGCGCTCTCGGTCACCGCCGCCGGGGCGTCCATCTCCTACTATGCGCGCCTCTGGTACACCCTTCCCTACGCGATCCTCGCCGTCCCCATCACGACGGCCATGTTCACCGAGCTGTCCCACTACGTTGCGAGCGGCGACATGGAGAGGTATCGTGCGGGCGTGGCGTCCGGAACGAGCAAGATCGTCTTCTTCATGATCCCGTTCGCGCTCTACCTCGTCGTGTTCGCCGTGCCGCTCGTGACGTTCATTGCCGCGGGCAAGTTCTCGGCCGACGACATCCAGGTCACCTCTGGGTATTTGCAGGCGCTCGCGCTGTCGCTTCCGGCCTATGGCGTGAGCACCTACCTCCAGAAGGTCTGCTCGTCGCTTCGGAGCATGGAGCTCTATGCCAAGTCCCACGTGATCGCTGCCGTCCTTCAGACCATTGCCTGCTTTGCGCTCACCCCGGTGTTCGGCCTTAACTTTGTTGCGCTGAGCTCCACCCTCTACGCAGTGGTCGTAGACGTTGCCACCTTCGTCTCGCTGCGCAGGAAGCTGGGTCACGTGGGCATGAAGAGCGTGCTGATAGCTTCTGCGAAGGCACTGGGCCTCGGTGCTGCAGGAGCTGCCGTGGGCTACGCCGTGATCCTCCTCATGGGCCGCCTGCCCGGGTTTGCTGGAAACTCTCTGAGGGGTGCGCTGTTCACGTTGGTACTGGGAGGCGTGCCTGCCGTGCTGCTGACGTATGGCGCGGCCGTTGCGCTCAAGGTCCCCGAGGCGAGCTTCGTCAATACACTTCTCGCGAAGGTCAGACGCCGCTCCTAGGAAGGCACCTCTCCTTTGCGCATCCAAAATTGACTCTTCGAAACTTTTTGGTGGATGACGGTTATCGCGGGCTGGCCTCGAACGCATTCTCGCCTACGACTCCCCAGCACAGAAGCGTCACGAGTCTCTCCGGCGCAAAGCCGACCCGAGCACCGGCGCAAAA
>JAGAWD010000340.1 GCA_017941585.1 Olsenella sp.
CACGATCAAGGCCGTCATGTACGCCACCCTCAAGTAGCGAGGTTTTCGAGGGGCGTCGCTCGATTCGGGCGGCGCCCTTTTTTTGTTTGCGGACTTGGTCGCACGTCTCGTGGCCTTAGCTCTCTCTCGTGCGGTAAGCTGGGAATGCGCGTTATTTCTGCGGTCCGGAGGCTTACGTATGCTTGTGACGGGGGAGTTCGGATGAACATCAAGACCATTGGCGTAGAGGCCTTCCTTAACAAATACGAGCACGAGGCGCGCATCGATATAGCTCAGAGCACCATCGCGAGTCTCACCATGGGGGAGATTCTCGAGCTTGACGGCCAGGGAGGGGACTCGTTCTACGAGCGCCTTAACCGCAAGAAGATGAACTATGGATGGATCGAGGGGTCTCCCGAGTTCAAGCAAGAGGTCGCGAACCTCTACGAGAGCGTCGACCCCGACAACGTCCTCCAGATGAATGGCGGCACCGGCGCCAACCTCAACGCAATCATGGCCATCGTCGAACCGGGCTGTCACGTGATTGCGGAATATCCAACCTATCAGCCGCTCTACGACCTTCCTGCCGCCTTGGGCGCAGAGGTCGACCATTGGCTTATACACGAGGAGGATGGATGGCGGCCACGCTTGGACGAGCTCAAGAGGCTGGTGCGACCCGACACGAAGCTTATTTGCATCAACAACGCGAGCAATCCGCTCGGTACGGTTATTGAGACTGACGCGATGGAGGAAATCGTCGAGATCGCCCGCAGCGTCGATGCGTGGGTGCTGTGCGACGAGGTGTTCTTCCCGCTTGAGGAGCCAGAGAGCTGCACGAGCATAGTCGACCTGTACGACAGGGGAGTCTGCACCAACAGCTTGAGCAAGGACTACAGCGTTCCCGCGGCTCGGTGTGGCTGGACGGTGAGCAACAAGGAGCTTGCCGACCGCATGCGCGTGCTGCGCGACTACACAATGATCAGTTGTGGCGTGTTCAATGACGCGCTGGCCACCCACGTCCTTCGCAATCGAGATCGTGTGATCGAACGCAACCTCAAGATCATTCGAGCCAATCGAGAGATTGTGAACGAGTGGATGGATGCGGAGCCACGAGCCAGCTGGATTGCGCCCAGGGGTGTCAGCGTGAGCTATATGCGTCTCGACATTCCTCAGGACGACGAGGGTTTCTGTCTCGATCTGCTGCATGATACTGGCGTGCTGCTTGTACCGGGTAGTCGATTCGACTTGCCCTGCGGTGCGCGGCTGGGATACTGTGCCCCCGAGGACGACCTTCGGGAAGGGCTTTCCATCCTGAGTTCCTACATGCATGAGAAGTTCGACTGACGCACTCGATACGTTTGGCGCCATGCCCCAGAGACTTTCTATGGTGGTTCGACATCTCTACCCTTCACTGGAAATACTCCGACATTTATCCTTTTTAATGTATACATTCTTTAATCTATTCATTGTGCAATGTATTATCGGAATTCGATTAATAAGAATGTGAAGAATAGAAGCGCTCAGTAAAACGCACTTAAGTGGCGTGATACGTATCAAGAAATTCTTCTGAAACAAGCGGTGCCCTTTTGTCGGCAAGCGGCAGTTTTGAGAGAAATATTGGATAATTTGAAAAATTGCCACTTGTATTGAAACGTGTTTGGGCGTAACCTCATTTATGAAATTTGTACGTTATGTTCTAATTTCATTTCTGCAGGGTTTCTAAAGGCTTCATGCCGCACCTCGAAAGGAGTATCTGAAATGTCAGATGCTGCAGCACCGAAGAAGAAGAGGAAGATGCTAACGTCTTTCTCCATCATCTTCATCCTCCTCGCGATCGTTGCGATCATCACGGTCATCTTGGGTAACGTCACCCCGGATGTCACCGGCGCCACCCTCGGCGACTTCCTCATGGCTCCGGCCAAGGGCTTCGCTGACGCCATCGACGTCTGCCTGTTCGTCATGGTCCTCGGTGGCTTCCTCGGCATCGTCAACAAGACCGATGCCCTCTCCACCGGTATCGCCGTCCTCGTCAAGAAGATGAACGGCAAGGAGACGGCCCTCATCCCCATCCTCATGGCCATCTTCGCCTTCGGCGGCACCACCTACGGCATGTGCGAGGAGACCGTCGGCTTCTACGCCCTCCTCTCCGCGACCATGATGGCCGCCGGTTATGACTCCCTCACGGGTGCCATGATGGTTCTTCTCGGCGCTGGCGTCGGTTGCCTCGGCTCCACCGTCAACCCGTTCGCGACGGGCGTCGCGTCTGCCGCGCTCACCGGCCTTGACATCGCTGTCGACCAGGGCGTCATCATCGGCCTCGGCCTCATTCTCCTTGTGGCCTCCTACATCATCGCCGTCTTCTTCGTCCTCCAGTACGCCAAGCGCGTCAAGGCTGACCCCTCTCGCACGCTCATGAGCGCGACCGAGATCGAGAACGCCGAGGCTGCCTATTCCAACGAGGAGGCCGAGCAGAACGACGTCGCCCTGACTGGCAAGCAGAAGGGCGTCCTCGTGATCTTTGCCGCCGCGTTCATCGTCATGGTCATCTCCTTCGTTCCCTGGGAGGACCTTGGCGTCAACTTCTTCGTCGCCGGTGCGTCCTCTCACGAGGAGGTTACTGAGGTGACTGCCGACGACATCGTCGAGAAGTACGCTGACGACGGCGTGCTCGAGCTCAAGGGTGACGTCAAGGGCAGCCTCACCACCGAGGTTGTCGACAACGCCGGCTGGTCCGCCTTCCTCACGGGCACCCCGCTCGGCCAGTGGTACTTCGCCGAGTCCACGACCTGGTTCCTGCTCCTCGCCATCATCATCGGCATCGTGGGCGGACTCTCCGAGCACGAGATCGTCGACGAGTTCATGGCCGGTGCCGGCGACATGATGTCCGTCGTCATGATCATCGCGGTGTCCCGTGGCGTCTCCGTTCTCATGTCTGAGACGGGCCTCGCCGACTACGTTCTCAACTCCGCCGCCAACGCCCTTTCGGGCACCTC
>JAGAWD010000031.1 GCA_017941585.1 Olsenella sp.
CGCACTCGAAGCCATTTTGCGCCGGGACGCCAGAGGAGACGTCGCACTCGACGGCATTTTGCGCCGGAGGGGTTCGACGCACGACGACTCGAAGTCGTTTGCGACCCGACTCCAGCTCCACCAGAAGTTTCAAAGAGATCGAAAACTCCTCCAACCGCACAGTCACAGCTTTTGCGCACTCTGAGCACACAGGTGCAACCTGTGTGGTGCCATGCGTCGCGAGGGGAAGGCGGGCATGGCGAGGGGAGGCGGGCATGGCGAGGGAAGGCGGGCATGGCGAGGGAAGGCGGGCATGGCGAGGGAAGGCAGGTCCCCCGACCGCGCGAGGCGATCGGGGGACCTGAGGTTGCCTGTTGAGGCTGTCTGTGTGGCGCGTGCCAAGCGTGGCGCGCACGCGGAACGAGCGACAGTCGCCCGGGCTACTCTTGTCCGGTGAGGACGGCCGTCATGTCGGCTGCGGCAGCCTTGCCGGCGCCCATGGCCAGGATGACCGTCGCGGCACCGGTGACGATGTCGCCGCCAGCCCAGATCTTCGGGTTGGAGGTGCGGCCGGTCTTCTCGTCGGCAACGATGTAGCCCCACTTGTTGAGCTCCATGCCGCCGATCTTCTTGGCGAAGGGGTTGGCGTTCGTGCCGATGGCGGAGATGGCCACGTCGCAGGGAATCTCCTCGATGGCGCCCTCGATGGGCACCGGGCGGCGGCGGCCACTCTCGTCGGGCTCGCCGAGCTCCATCTTCTGGACGCGCACGCCGCAGACGTTGCCGTCCTCGCCCTTGAGGAACTCGAGCGGGGAGACGAGCGGCATGACCTCGACGCCCTCGGCCTTGGCGTGGTGGAGCTCCGCCTTACGGGCGGGCATCTCGTCCTCGGTGCGGCGGTAGGCGATGATCGCGCGCTCGGCGCCCAGGCGCTTGGCGGTGCGGACGGCGTCCATGGCGACGTTGCCGCCACCAAAGACGATGACCTGCTTGCCGTGCTTGGTGGGCGTGTCGAACTCGGGGAACTGGTTCGCCTTCATCAGGTTCACGCGCGTGAGGTACTCGTTCGCGAAGAAGACGTTGGGGAGGTTCTCGCCGGGGATGTTGAGGAACTTGGGCAGGCCGGCGCCGGTCGCCACGTAGATGGCGTCGAAGCCCTTCTCGCCCAGCAGCTCCTCGGCGTCGGCGAGGTTGCCCATGACGGAGTTGTACTCGAACTTGACGCCCATCTCCTTGAGGCCGTCGATCTCGCGCTTGACGACCGCCTTGGGCAGACGGAACTCGGGGATGCCGTAGACGAGCACGCCGCCGCCGGTGAAGAACGCCTCGAACACGGTGACGTCAAAGCCGTTGCGGGCGAGCTCGCCGGCGCAGGTGATGCCGGAGGGGCCAGAGCCGATGACGGCGACCTTCATGCCGTTGGCGGGCTTCATCTCGGGCTTGCTGGCAAGCTCGGGCTGATCGCCGAGGAAGCGCTCGAGCTGGCCGATGGCCACCGGCTCGCTCTTCTTGCCGCGGATGCACTTGCCCTCGCACTGGGTCTCCTGCGGGCAGACGCGACCGCAGATGGCGGGCAGCATCGAGGACTCGCGGATGATGTCGAGGCCGGCGCCGAAGTCGCGCTCGTAGATCTTCTCGATGAAGCCAGGAATATTGATGTTGACGGGGCAGCCCTCGACGCAGAGCGGCTTCTTGCACCTCAGGCAGCGCGCCGCCTCGGCGACGGCCATCTCCTCGGTGAAGCCGCGGTCGACCGGACGGAAGTCACGGGCGCGCTCCTCTGCGGGCTCCTCGTTGTCGGCAGTGCGGGGCGCCTTCATGTCGGCAACCCAACGACCATTTACTTCTGGCATGCGCAGTTCGCCTCCTCATAGGCCTTGAGGGACTGGCCCTCCTCGGTAAGGTACGCGGCCTGACGCGCGCGAAGGTCGTCCCAGTCGACCTTGGTGGCGTCGAAGTCGGGGCCGTCGACGCAGGCGAACTTCGTCTCGCCGGCGATCTCGACGCGGCAGCAGCCGCACATGCCGGTGCCGTCGACCATGATGGGGTTGAGCGACGCGGTGATGGGGGTGCCGAACTTCTCGGCGGTGAGCGTCGAGAACTTCATCATCGGCACGGGGCCGACGCAGAAGACCTGGTCGACCGCATTGGCCTCGAGCAGGCGCTCGAGCGGCGCGGTGACGACGCCCTTCTCGCCGTAGGAGCCGTCGTCGGTGGTGATGTGGATGTGGTCCTCGGGGAGGATGGACCTGAACTGCTCCTCGAGAAGAAGCAGGTCCTTGGTGCGGGCGCCCATGATGGCGTGCACCTCGTGGCCGGTCGCGACGAGCTGGCGCGCGACGGGGTAGGCGATGGCGAGGCCGACGCCGCCGCCGATGACGCACCAGGAGCCTGGCCCCATCTCGGTGGGCTGGCCCAAAGGACCGGTGACGTCGAGCAGCGAGTCACCCGCCTCGAAGTGCGAGAGCATCGTGGTGGTCTTGCCAACCACCATGAAGATGAACTCGACCCAGCCCTCCTCGGCGTTCCAGTCTGCGAACGTGAACGGTACGCGCTCGCCGTTCTCGTCTGCGCGCACCATGAGGAACTGGCCAGCGTGGGCGTGCTTGGCCATCTCGGGTGCCTCGACGCGGAACTTGAACACCTTCTCCGAGAACTGCGTCTTTTCGAGGATCTTGTACATTAATGAACTCCTCTCCCAAACACTGATACTCGCAAGGCGGCCGGCGGCCGCCGTGTTGCCTAACTGCGGACAAACCCCTCTTTGCCGATTTGCCCACAATCTTACATATTAGCCAAAGCGGGCGCCCGATTTGGCGACGCGTGCGGCGTACGGTAGCGGTTGCGCCGCGGTTGCGTCGCGGTTGTGGTGGGGCTGTGGTGCCGCTGCGCCGGGAGAAGCGCTGGGGGAGAAGAGCCGCGGTGTGCAATTGTGTCGC
>JAGAWD010000341.1 GCA_017941585.1 Olsenella sp.
CTCATGGGGATGAGCCTGCCGAAGTACTCGTGCACGACGGGCTCCCACTCGGGGTCGTGCAGGGCGTCCTCGATCGTGGTGTAGACGACGCCGTACTTGGCGACCTCCTCGCGCATGTTGTGGTAGACGATCTCGGAGTCGTACTGGGCGCCGACGCCAGCGAGGCTCTCGCGCTCGGCCTGCGGGATGCCCAGACGCTCGAAGGTGTCCTTGATGTCCTCGGGGACGTCCTCCCAGTCCCTCGCCTGCTTGGTGTTGGGGCTGACGTAGGTGGAGATGTGGTCGAGGTCGAGCCCCTCGATCGAGGGGCCCCAGTTTTCGGCCATCTCGCGGGAGTGGTAGACGTCGAGGGCCTTGAGGCGCATCTCGAGCATCCACTCGGGCTCGTCCTTCCTGGCAGAGATGGCGCGCACGGTCTCGGGGGTGAGACCGTCGTCGTAGCGCTCGTAGCCCTCCTCGGACTTGGTGAAGTCGTAGAGGGAGCGGTCGACGTCGGCGACGACGGAGCGTCCCTTCTCGTCGAGCCGCGGCTCTAGGGTGCCGGTTGCCTCGAGAGTGGCGGATGTGTCTTTGGTGTCGGTCACGTTATGCCTCGACCTTCTCGCCAAGCGCGCCCTCGAAGCGACCGAAGCCACGCTCGTCGATCTCGTCGATGAGGGAGGCGGGGCCCGTCTCCACGAGGTTGCCCTGCACCATGACATGCGTCTGGTCGACGCTGAGGCGCTCGAGGATGCGGGTGTTGTGCGTGATCATGAGCAGCGCGCCGTCGCACTCGGAGCGGTACGCCTCGATTCCGCGCGAGACGACGGAGAGGGCGTCGACGTCGAGGCCGGAGTCGGTCTCGTCGAGGATCGCGAGCTTCGGGCGGAGCAGCAGGAGCTGCAGCATCTCGATCTTCTTCTTCTCGCCGCCGGAGAAGCCCACGTTGAGCTCGCGCGTGAGGAACGACTCGTCCATGTCGAGCTGCTCGGAGACCTCGGAGACGCGCTGGCGGAACTTGCGCGCGGTGGTCTTGAGCTCCGGGCGCATCTGGCAGATGGTGCGCAGGAAGCTGTAGAGGGGCACGCCCGGAACCTCGACGGGCGCCTGGTAGGAGAGGAAGATGCCGGCGAGCGAGCGCTTGTCGGCGGCCTTCTCGGTCACGTCCTCGCCATCGAAGACGATGGTGCCGGAGCTTACCTTGTAGACGGGGTCGCCCATGATGACGTGGCCGAGCGTCGACTTGCCTGCGCCGTTGGGACCCATGAGCACGTGGGTCTCGCCTGCGTCGATGGCGAGGTCGATGTCGTGCAGGATGGGCTTGTCTTCCGTTCCTGCGGAAAGGCCCGAGATGGTGAGCAACTGTGACATAGCGCCTCTCTCTTTGGTTGCGGCGCCCGCGCAAGGGCGGGCTCAACCGTGTTATTGGGGTGCCTCGTGTTGGGAAAGTGGGCTTTTCCTGCGGTTTTGCATGCAAGGCGCCGCGCTTGCCCCTTGGCCCCTGATCGAAATCCTACCTACGAAGGGGTATTTTAGCGCGACGGGCGCGCGACTTCAATCGCCATTGGCATCTTTGATGTAGGGCACAACTACTACATGGTTGCAACCCGCACGGCGTGGGGCCCACGGCGATCTGCTCGGGGCATGCGCGCGGTGGAGAAGGTCATCGAAGAACAATCTCGTGCAGTACCTCGGCGATGACGCCATCGTCGCAGGACGAGCGCGCTTGGTAGTCGGCGGCAGAGGAGACGTCCGGCGTCGCGTTCGAGACGGCGACGCCCACGCCCGCCGCGCGGACCATGGCAAGGTCGTTTGCGGAGTCTCCGACCGCGATGGTTTTCTCCAGCGGTACGCCCGCGATTCTCGCGAGCTCGCGAAGGCCGGATCCCTTGTCGACGCCTGCCGGGTTGAACTCGAGGTAGCGGTTGGACGAGAAGGTCGTTGAGAGGGCACCCACGACGTCGGGAATGTCGTCCCTCATGCGCTCGAGGAGCGCAGCGAGGTGGGGGAGGTCGTTGGGCTTCACGAAGAGGACCTTTGCGACGGGCGTGTCGGCCAGGAAGGAGACGCCTTCCTCGGGCGCGCGGTTTATCTGCATGTGACCCCTGAGGTAGCTCAGCTCCTCGTCGGGGAGGTTCCATCCCCAGCACGTCCCGTCAAGGGTGTAGGCATGGATGCCGAGGCCCTCCTTCCTGCCTCGCTCGAAGAGGGTCTCCACGACCTTGTGCCCAAGGTA
>JAGAWD010000342.1 GCA_017941585.1 Olsenella sp.
GCATGCTGCACCGCGTGCCGCATTGCTTGGCCGTCTGTGCAACCGACAAGGTTTTTGGATCCAGTCGGATCCGGACGGTACGGAGCCATCTCGCAAATCCGACGGCATGGCAGAAACGCCCCCTCGCCATCTCGCAAATCCGACGGTATGGCAGAAACGGGGCCCTCGCCATCTCGCAAATCCGACGGCATGGCAGAAACGGGGCCCTCGCCATCTCGCAAATCCGACGGCATGGCAGAATCGCGCCCCTCCATCACGCAAATCCGACGCCGTGGCACGAACGGGGGCCGAAATCTCGCAAATCCGGCGCCATGGCACCATTTCGCCCGATTTGCGTGATGGCGAGGGCCCCGTTTCTGCCATGCCGTCGGATTTGCGAGATGGCTCCGTACCGTCCGGATCCGACTGGATCCAAAAACCTTGTCGGTTGCACAGACGGCCAAGCAATGCGGCACGCGGTGCAGCATGCATACGCAGCGCGGGGCGCACGGCGCTGCTTGCACGGGCCGACTTATGCCGTTCATGTTAAATCTGATGTGCTTGCGGGAGGAGGCCGACGAAACGGGCAAAAGATTGAGTAGCATGGCATTGCGGCGCACAATGCGCCGAAAGGCGCTATCATTAAATGCGTGATGTTCTACGCAAGCGCAAGTCCGCAGAGGACGCAGCGCACGCGCAATGTTCGCACGAGGCTTCCTTGGGGAGGGCACATGGGCCGTTACGCAGACAAATCATGTCAATGCACGTCCCGTCGCGCGGCACATGCTTGCCGAAACGCGACCTATCCGCTCTCGCCCACCAAACTCCCCGCATCCCAGCGGAGACCATCCTAAGGACAAAACATGTGCGAACTACTAGCCATAGACTCGAAGAATCCCGTCAGGGCGAACGACTACCTGCGGGAGTTCTACAGCCATAGCGTGAAGCACCCGCACGGCTGGGGGCTATCCTGGCGTGACGGCAGCCCCTTCGACGAGGAGTCGGTAACCCTCTACCGCGAGGCCAAGCGCGCCATCGACTCCGAGAAGCTCCCGCTCCTGCTCGAGCATCCCGTAGAGCAGTGCCAGCTCCTCGCCCACATCCGCTACGCCACGGGCACTGAGATGCGCACCAGGAACTGCCATCCGTTTCGCGAGGTAGACGTCACGGGCAGGCAGTGGACCATGATTCACAACGGCATCCTCTTCAACGAGCGTCTGACCTCGTCCTATGATGCGACGACAGAGGGCGACACGGACAGCGAGCGCATGGCGGCCTTCCTCCTCGACGTCATGGACGAGGCGTTCATGCGCGGCGCGAAGCCCGACTTCGACTCCCGGTTCGCCGTACTTGCGAGCGCGCTAACGCAGCTCGCCAACCGCAACAGAATCAACGTAATCCTCAATGACGGCGAGTATACGTACGTGCACACCAACACATCGAAGACGACCCTCAACTACCGCGAGTACACTGACCCGCGAGGCGGCAGGGCGACAATCATAAGCACGCAGCCGCTCGGCGGAGAGGCGGAGCGGGACGAGTGGAGACCTGTTCCGCCCAACCGGCTCATCGCGCTGCATCACGGTAAGCTCGTGCGCACGTCCGCACCACATGGCTACAAGTTCTGCGAGACCGTACTCGAGCTGCAGCGCGCGATGGGAATCAGGCCCGAGAACTTCGTCGCCTAGAGCGCCGCGCCGTCCGCGCCATCGATTCGCACCGTCGTGTCGAAGAAGGCTGTAAGCGCGCGGATTGCGTATGCAGTGTCGGCGACGCCGGCAGTCTCGTAGCTCGAGTGCATGGCGAGCTGCGGCAGCCCAATGTCGATTGCGTGCACGCTCACCTGGGTGTTCGAGAGATTGCCAAGGGTAGATCCGCCGGGGGAATCGCTGCGGTTGGCGAACGGCTGGACCGGTACGCCCGCCCTCGCGCAAATCGCCTTGAACACCGCACTGCTGAAGGCGTCGGTCGTGTAGTGCTGGTTCGCCGACTCCTTTACCACAATGCCCCCGTTCAGCCAGGCTCGATTGGCGTCGTCGGTCTTCTCGGGGTGATTGGGATGGACGGCATGCGCGTTATCGCAGCTCACGAGGAAGGACTTCGCAACGGCGCGAAGGTGGTCCTCGTCGCTCATGCCGAGCCCGGCGCTCACGCGGACGAGAACGTCGCGCAGGAAGGTGGAGAGAGCACCCTGCTTGGTGCCGGATCCGACCTCCTCGTTGTCGAAGATGGCACACACGGAGACGTCGCCCTCGTTCGTGCTTGCAAGGAATGCCTTGAGCGCGGCGAAGGCGCACTGGAGGTCGTCAAGGCGGCCGGACGAGACGAACTCGCCCGCCTGGCCCCACACCCTTCCCCTCTCCCGATTCACGAGGAAGAGATCCCTCGCGAGAACGGCGTCCTCCCCCACGCCGAGCTCCTCTGCAATCATGCGATCGAAGTCGCCGCGGCTCAGGGAGCCAGCAGAGAAGAGCGGGCAGAGGTCGACCTGGCGGTTGAAGGAGAAACCGTTGTTGACCTCACGGTTCATGTGGATGCAGAGGCTTGGGATGAGAAGCACGTCCCGATCGATGTGGACCAAGCGGCTCGCGACGCCCCAAGGGGTCTCGACCAGCACCCGGCCGGCGACACCCAGCGGTCGATCGAGCCAGCTGTAGTCGATCATTCCGCCGTAGCCCTCCACGTTGATGCGGAGGTACTCGCCGGGTCCCTCCAGCTCGGGCACCGCCTTCACGCGATAGGAGGGGGAGTCGCCGTGTGCCGCCGCCACCTGGAAGTGATAGTCGTCGAGGGCGGCACCCACGCGCCAGCAGATGATGCTCGAGTTGTTCCTCACCGTGTAGTACATGCCCCCAGGCTCGAGGTGCCATTCGCTCCCCTCGGGCAGATAGGTGGCACCGGCCTCATCAAGGAGCACCCTCGCAGTGGACACCGTGTGAAACGCGCTCGGGCACCTGCCTATGAACTCTACGAGCTCGCGAGACACCTCGCGCCCGCACTCCATGTCTGGCTCGCGCGGCTTCGTGTCCGCGCGCGCGTCGCTTGCCTTGGCCATGGGCTTCTCCCTCAACCTTCTCCCCTAACCGACTGCCGAATCTCTCGTAGAGCCTCACCGATCGCTAATAGACGATGGGGCCGTTCTCATGCGTGTAATGCCAGCGCTCCGGCCCGACTTGCTCCACCTCGAGGTTTGGGCAGTAGTTCTGGCAGGGGTCGGGATGGCCCTTCCACACCTCAAAGAGCTGAGGGAGAAACGCTGGCCACCGGCTCGCCTCGTACTCGGCGTGATCGGTGGAGCTGGGCGCCACGAGCTCGGCGTACGGGTCCTCCGCAAGCATCTCCTTCACGAAGTGGGGCGGCTCGGTCACGGTGGTACTCGCGACGGCGGAGGTGACGTGGCGGATGCCGCCCTCGCAGGCGTCCCACATGTGGACGGTCATGTCCACGAACTCGCCAAGGTCATTGAAGGTACCCTCGACGATCACGTGGTCGAGCGCCCACGTGAAGGGAAACATGTCGAGGTCCATGCGGCAGATCTCGATGCCGCTCCCGCCGAAGACGGGCGCGCCCTCGGCCACCGCCTCGCTGATGAGGTGGGCGGAGTTCACGAAGCCGGCCATCCAGGGCTCGGATAGCCAGCTGAACCGCTTGTGGGACCCCGGCGCCCAGAGGTAGTAGCACTTCTCCATGTTGCCCCAGAACCAGTCGAGCATCTCGACCGTGACACCGGGGACGAAGTGCTGTGCCTGCTGGGTGATCTTCCACTTCCTGTCTCGCGCCATCTGGTTGAGCTCAAGCTCGGGCAGCGCGGGATTGGGCCTCTCGAGCGGCTCGTAGGGCAGCGTCGGAACGTGGATGTTGTCCTTGAAGGGCAGGTAGGTCTGGCCGGCGTTCGCCCCGACGAGCGGGGTGGACGGCGGGACTGGGACGGTTTGCGGCATAAGAATCCTTTCGATGCTCTCTCCCCACCAGTTTGCCCCACTCGTGGCGCCCACACAGTAACTGCAAGATGATTTGATTGTGGAATGGAGGGGGTGGCGGAAATGGCTACGCTCGTCGCGGTTGAGATCGACGCCGTGGCCGAGACCGCGGTCGTGCCATCTGTCGTCCGGTACAAAACCCGGTCCTTCGAAACTTCTGGTGGAGCTGGAGTCGGAGTGAAAGCCAAGCCGAGAGCGCTCGTCTTGGCGCAGACGAGCGGACGGCTGGCCGAGGGTCCCAGGCGCAAAACCCGCTCGAGTGGACGACTGGCCGAGGCGCCCAGGCGCAAAACCCGCTCGAATGGACGACTCCAGGCGCAAAACCCGCTCTAGTGGACGATTCGGGAATCCACGCGAGGCCATTTTGCGCCTGGGGCAATCCACGCGAGGGCATTTTGCGCCTGGGACAAAGGGCACGGCAGGCGAACCGAGCGTGGGGTATCATCCAGAACAGATCGCGTGCGCATGGGGCGCCGCGCCACGGAAGGGAATACGCCATGACCGCACGGTTCGTTCACCGCTGCACCCACGTCCTCGACAAGGAGAAGACCATCGCCTTCTACGAGAGAGCGCTCGGATTCGAGGTGGTGCGCGAGAGCGGCCCCGCTGACGGGTCGTGGAGCAACACGTTCATGGCCATCCCCGGCTCCCCCTTCGAGCTCGAGCTCACATGGAACCGCGGTCGGACTGAGCCCTACGACAACGGCGGAATGGACACCCACATCGCGTTTCGCGTCGACGACATCAACCGCTACCACGCGCTCCACGAGGAGATGGGCTGCATCCAGAAGGAGAACCCCGCCATGGGCCTCTACTTTATCGTCGACCCCGACGGCCAGCGCATCGAGATCCTCCCCGAGCGCTAGCCACCCGACGCCCCTCGAGCAGGCGGGTACCGCCACGCACCAGGTCGGTCAGACGGCCACCCCCAGCCCCCCGGTCAGACGGTAGCTCCCAGACTCTTGGTCAAGCAGTCGGGCAATGCGCTCGGCGATGCCCGGTGCGTCGAGGCTGTAGCGCGCAAACACCTCGGCCGAGGTCCCGGATACAACCGGCGCATCCGGCAGGGAGAGCGTCACGCACCTCCTCGGGCACTCCTCCCCCACGATCTGCGAGACCTGCGAGCCCAGGCCGCCCAGAGGCCCATGCTCCTCCACGCTCGCGACGAGACGAACCCTGCGCGCGTACCTGACCACGGCCTCGCGGTCGATGGGCTTCACGCAGTACATGTCGAGCACGGTGGCGGAGATGTCACACTCCTCGAGAAGGGTCGCCGCGTCATAGGCCGCCGCTACCGTCTCGCCTGCCGCAACGAGCAGCACGTCAGAACCCTCCCGCAGCACCGTGGCCCTGTCCATCTCGAAGGGGCAGTCAATCTCTGCGTAGAGGTTGGCGACGGGGTCCTTTCCCATGCGGACGTAGGCCGGGCCGTCGTCTTTGGCGAGCTCGGCGAGGAGCCGCTTCGTCTGGAAGCGGTCGCTCGGGAGGTACACGCGCATGTTTGGCATGGCGCACATCACCGCGAGGTCCTGCGTCGAGTGGTACATCTCGCCGCACGCGCCAAGCGACACCCCTCCCGCAACGCCGATAATCTTCACGTTCGCCTGCGGGAAAGCGCAGTCCTCCTTGATTGGCTCGTACGCCCTCGACGAGGCTATGGACGCCAGCGAGACGACAAAGGGTCGCTTGCCGCAGAGCGACAGCCCGGCGGCCATGCCCACGGCAGCTTGCTCAGCGCCGTCCATCGCGACGACCCGCCCGGAACCACTTTCGAGAAGGTCCTCCAGGGACTCGATCCTCCACGGGACCGTGTAGAGGATCACGACGCTCCCGTCCCTCTTCGTGGCGCCCAGAAGCTCTTCGCGGGCCACCTGCATGTTCGCTACGGTGTTAGGCATTGCGTGCCCCTTCCCTTCTTGGCTCTCCCTCGGACGCCACGCGCGACCAACCACCCACGCCCCCCGCACGCGGCAGCTTGCAGTGGCATGCGACGTCGCCTTGCGTGGGCGCCGAGCCGTACCCCCTGACCGTCCGCGCCACGATCGCGGTCGGACGCCCCGCGGCCTCGGCCGCCCGGCTCAACGCGCGGTCGAGGCCGACGAGGTCGTGGCCGTCGACGGAGACGACGTTCCATCCGAGCGCGGACCAGCGGGCCTCCAGCTGCCCCTCCTCGTCGGGGGGGACATCCGGGGGCGGGCAGGCCACGACGATGGCACAGAGGTTTTCGAGCTCGAGGGAGCTCGCGCGGGCGGCGGCCTCCCAAACGACTCCGGTCGGCAGCTCGTCCTCGCCTATGAGCACGTAGGTGCGGTAGGGCCTGCCGTACATCTTCGCGGCAAGGGCGATGCCCATGGCGACGGCGAGGCCGTGTCCGAGGGCGCCCGTACACGCCTCGATGCCCAAAAGCTCGCGCGACGGCTGCCCGACGAAGGGACTGTCGAACTGCAGGAACCCCGAGCGAACGTCATCGTAGTCGAGAAACCCCCGCTCGCAGAGGATGGCGTAATAGGCGGCGATCGCGCTGCCCCGCGAGAGGACGAACCGGTCGCGGTCGGGGTCGCCCGCTGTCTCGGGTGCGACGTTGAGATGCCTTTCGTACAGGACCATGAGCGCATCGATCGAGGACATGTTGCCTTCGACATCCCCCTCGCCGCCCGCCATGATGATGTCCGCACAACGCTGCCTCAGATCCCACCGCAAAGTTTCTAGCTCCTCAAAGTCACACATCGAACTCACCTCTTGTTTTACTAAACTAAATGAACTTCTCATATAATAGTTTATTACTAAGCCACAGATAGAACAGAAATCGAAAACTGTCAAACTTTGCTACATTTGTGAATAGTCTTACTTTTAATAATAAAAAATAGGCAAACTGAACCAAATGTTCTATATTGATTTAGTAAATTCAACCTAGTCAGTTCTCTGTGCGGGTGCCACCGGAGGGACCAGCAATGAGAATCCCAGCGAGCTCACCATCGAAAGAGGTGGATGCCATGAGGGTAACCGCACGAGATGTGGCCAAGGAGGCGGGGGTCTCCCCCGCAACCGTGTCATTGGTGTTCAGGAACAAGCCCGGCGTGGGACGGGAGACGCGCAAGCGCGTCATGGAGTGTGCCCAGAGGATCGGGTTCGAGTACGACTCGTCGGAGCGGATGCGCTCCACGAGCACGCTTCTCCTCGTCGTCTACAAGCGCCATGGGCAGGTCGTGCGCGACACGCCCTTCTTCGAGACGCTCATCAAGGGCGTTTCCGACGCAACGTACAAGCACGGCTACCAAAGGCTCTCCATCTCGTACTTCTACGAGAACGAGAGCGCGTCGGAGCAGCTGAAGGCGTTGCGCTCCGTAAAGTGCGCGGGCATCATCCTGCTCGCCACGGAGGCGCTCGCTAAGGACGTTTCCCAGTTCGAGCGCCTGGGTGTGCCCGTCGTGCTACTGGACAGCTGGTTTCCCACCAAGCGGCTCGACTCGGTCATCATCGACAACACGCGTGCCGCATGGGAGGCGGCGCGCTACCTCTCGGCCCGTGGGCACAGGTCCATCGGATACCTGCACTCCGGGGTCTCGGTCAGGAACTTCCTCGAGCGCCAGGAGGGCTTCTACTCCGCGATACGATCGGCGAAGACCGAGCACCCCGAACCTCAGGTCGTCCGCGTGGGCTGCTCGACGGAGGCCGCCTACGACGACATGAGCGCGTTTCTCGACGGCGGCCCGGACCTGCCCACCGCCTACTTTGCCGACAGCGACCTCATTGCCGTCGGCTGCATGAGGGCGATGCAGGAGCACGGGGTGCGTATTCCCGACGACGTCTCGATCATCGGCTTCGACGACACCGTACAGTGCAAGATGGTCAAGCCGAACCTCTCGACGATGTCCGTGTCGAAGGAGACCATGGGCGAGCTGGCGGTCCGTCGCCTCACGGAACGGATTAGGAACGATGCGGTGGACGCCGCGGTGCGCGTCTCCGTCCTGCCGAAAATCGTGGAGCGAGGAAGCGTGCGCTCGATACGCGCGTGATGCGACCGAGCGGGCGGCGCAGGAGGCGTGACGTCGAGGGAGCGTGGGGCGTCCAAGTGGGCTACACTGTGTCTCACGAATTCCCTCGCACGCGTCGCGCCTCTGCGTCACGGCGCGTGCGGTCCATACGACAGGAAGCGCCCATGAACCTAGCCCAGGCACTCGAACATGCAAACGCCCTCACCTTCCCCGGCTTTCTCACGGATGACGGGACGCTCACCGACGAGCGGCGGAAGAACGAGGAGGCCATCTCCCTCCTGCTCGCGGCGTGGAAGGAAGCCCCCGCCGGGCGGGAGCCCTTCAGCTTCGACGTCATCCAGTACCTCGCCGACAAGAACCGCGTCGTTTGCGACCGCTTTGGCGCCAGCCGCCTTCGCAACGAGAACGGCGTGAGCCTCGACCGCAAGCTCTCGGACGAGGACCTCGTGCGCGGCGTCGCCGCCATGCAGCATCGCAGCGAAGAGGAGGTCTCAAAGTCCGCAGGACCCATGCTGCAGGACCTGAATGTCGCCTACACCGAAGCGCCCGTCTCGGGCATGGTCATGGGCATCGACATCGAGACGACCGACCGCTATCCCGACCGCGGCTACATCATCAACCTGGGCATGGAGTTCATGGAGCTCTCGCCAAAGGCAAAGCCGCACGACGGCCACACCGCATACTTCGGCATTCCCTCACTCTACGAGCAGGAGGGCGTGCCCCTCTCCGACATCCATCAGATCACGTGGGCGGACCTCAAGGGGAAGGTGCCCTTCCGCGAGGCCAAGCGCGAGCAGGAGGCGCTTCTCGCCGCCTTCAGAACGTTCCCGATCATGGCCCACAACGCCGCGTTCGAGGACTCCTGGCTGACGCTGCACCTCAACGGATACGCCGAGGCGCGCAAGGCGGGAGAGATCGTGGTCATCGACTCGCGCGACATCTGCCGTCGCTGCGACCCGGAGTACAAGACGCTCCCCCATGACTCACGCCCCGCGGCCCTCGAGTCGTGGGCCAAGCGACGCGGCGTGCTCGCGGCGGGCGAGTCGGAACGCCACCTCGGCCTAGATGACGTCGACCTCATGTTCAAGACCGTCCAGGCAGAGTTCGCCGAGAGGAACATGTTTGCCAAGGGTTAGCCCCTCGGCACCGCCAGGACCCGGCGCGAAGCCCACGTCCACGACCCACGTCTACGACCCACGACCCACGCTAGGGAGCATCTCATGCCATTCGACTTCAAGCGGGAGTACCGGGACCTCTACCAGCCGAAGGCCGTGCCATCAATCGTGGAAGTGCCGCCGATGCGCTTTCTGTCCGTAGAGGGGTCGGGCGACCCCAACGAGGAGGACGGAGCATACAAGCACGCGCTCGAGCTGCTCTTTTGCGTGGCCTACACCCTCAAGATGAGCTACAAGACGGAGCACGCCATCGCGGGCTTCTACCAGTACGTGGTGCCGCCGCTCGAGGGCTTCTGGTGGCAGCCGGGGGTGCGCGGCGTGGACCATGCGGACAAGGCAGGCTTCCACTGGCTCTCCGTCATCCGCGTGCCCGAGTTCGTGGGCGAGACGGACTTCGCCTGGGCCGTCGAGACCGCGACCGCCAAGAAGGGACTCGACTTCTCCCCCGTTCGTCTCATCGAGATCGACGAGGGCCTCTGCGTGCAGTGCATGCACGTTGGCCCCTACGACGATGAGCCCGCGACGGTCGCCGCGATGCACGGCTTCGCAGCGGAGCGGGGCTTTGCGCCAGACTTCTCCGACGCGCGCCGCCATCACGAGATCTACCTCTCGGACCCGCGCAAGGCCAACCCCGCCAAAATGAGGACCGTGGTGCGCCACCCGGTAAGGAAGGCCTAGCGAACCGTTCCGTTAGGTTGGCATCGGGATGGGCTGGCCCCAGGAAGTGCCGTCTCCAGGAAGGCCTGGCGTCATGCGCGCGAGCGGCACCGTTTCGGTCTCCGAGCATCTGGCCTAGCATTGCATCGTCGAGTGCGTCATCACCACCGCGGTCGACCTTGACTTGCAAAACCACACTCTCGCCCGGGTTTTCGGCGAGGAAACCGTCGACCATGGACTGCACGTGGCCGAGGTTCATGACTTCGCCGCGGTAGTAGCAGGTCGTATTGTTGTGGACGACGCAGGTATCAGGCCCCAGACGGATGTCGAAGTAGCGGACGCCGGCGTCTCGTAATCCAGCGACTCGTCGTCCGAAGACCGGCCTAACATAGGAAAAGAAAAGCCCCGGCGCGGCCACAGGGCCACGTCGGGGCACAGTTTCATCTGCCAATCTGGCTCGAAGCGACGGTCTTGCTCGAGGCGTCAGCCTTGCTCGGCACAACCTTGCCCAGCCCAGGGAGACGCCCCTCTCGGAGTCGAAGACGCAACGCCAAGCTCCTGCATCCGCGTTGCTACATCAGCTCGCAGATGTTCTTCGCGAACTCGACGGGGTCGTCAACGGGAAGCCCCTCGACGAGCAGGGCCTGGTCGTAGAGGAGGCTCGCGTAGAGGGCGAGCTTGTCCTTGTCGCCGGCGGACTCGGCTGCCACGAGCTTCTCGAACACCGGGTGCTGGGCGTTGACCTCGAGCACGCGCTGCGCCTTGGGCGCCTGGGCGGCGTCGGGCCCCTGCTCGAGCACGCGCTCCATCTCGAGGGAGACGGGCCCCTCGGCGGAGACGCGCGCGGGCGCCTCGCCGAGCTGCGCGGAGACCCTCACACTCGTGACCTTCTCGCCCAGGGCATCGGCCATCGCGGAGAAGAGGTCCTTGTTCTTCTCGCTGGCCTCCTCGGCCTCCTTCTTCTCCTCCTCGGTGGCGAGGTCGAGGTCGGCGGCGGAAACGCTCGCGAACTCGAGGTCGCGCGCGTCGGTTCCGGCGTGCTCGGAGTCGCCGGCGACGGCGTCCACGTGATAGCTCCTCATGAACTGGAACATGAACTCGTCGACGTCCTGCGTGCAGAGAAGCACGTCATAGCCGTGGTCGAGGGCATTTCTCACGACGGGCATCTTGGAGAGGCGCTCCCTGTCCTCGCCCGCGGCGTAGTAGATCTTGTCCTGGCCGTCGGCCATCTCTGCGGCGTACTCGGCGAGCGTCACCATCTTCTCGAGCTTGGCCGACCAGAAGAGCAGGAGCGGCGCGAGGTCCGAGGCCTTGGAGCCGTAGCTGTTGTAGATGCCGAACTTGAGGCCGCGGCCGAAGTTCTCGAAGAACTTCTCGTAGGCCTCGCGGTCGTTGTCGCGCATGGACTCCAGCTCGGAGTGGACCTTCTTCTCCACGCGGCGCGCGATGGCGCGGAGCTGCGAGTTCTGCTGCAGGGTCTCGCGGCTGATGTTGAGCGTGACGTCGGGCGAGTCGACGATGCCGCGCACGAAGTTGTAGTAGTCGGGCAGGAGATCCGCGCACTTCTCCTGGATGAGGACGTTGGAGGTGTAGAGCGCGAGGCCCTTCTCGTAGTCCTTGCTGTAGAGGTCGAACGGAGCGGCGGACGGGATGAAGAGCAGCGCGTCGTAGCTGAGCGCGCCCTCGGCGTGGAAGCTCAGCGTGCGGGCCGGGTCCTCCCAGTCGTGGAAGGTGGTCTTGTAGAACTCGTCGTAGTCCTTCTGCTCGACCTCGCTCGCGCGCTTCTTCCAGATCGGCGTCATCGAATTGATGGTCTCGAGCTCCTCGTAGGTCTCGTACTCGGGCTTGTAGTCGTCGCCGGCGTCGGCGGGCTTCTCCTTCTCGCGGCTCTTCTCGACCATCATCTGGACGGGGTAGCGCACGTAGTTGGAGTACTGCCTCACGAGCTCGCGCAGCTTCCACTCGGAGAGGAACTGGTCGGTGTCCTCCTCCTCGCTCGACGGGCGAAGGTGAAGCGTGATGACGGTGCCGTGCGCGCCCTCGCCCGAGAGGGACTCGGGGGCGTCGGCAGCGGCGAGCTCGGAGATGGTGTAGCCCTTGATGCCGTCGGAGGACCACTCGTTCACGACGTCCGAGCCGTAGGCGCGGCTCGCGACGCTGACCTTCTCGGCCACCATGAAGCTGGAGTAGAAGCCCACGCCGAACTGGCCGATGATGTCGACGTCCTCGCCCTGGTGCTCGGCGTTCTCCTCCTTGAACTGCTCGGAGCCCGAGTGGGCGATGGTGCCGAGGTTGCGGTCGAGCTCGTCGGCGGTCATGCCGATGCCGTTGTCCGAGACGGTGATGGTGCGGGCGTCCTTGTCGAAGGCAAGGCGGATGGCCAGTTCCTCGTCTACGTTCACGTCCTTGTTGGTGAGGCTCGTGAAGGACAGCTTGTCGAGCGCGTCCGACGAGTTGGAGATGAGCTCGC
>JAGAWD010000343.1 GCA_017941585.1 Olsenella sp.
GCCGCGAGGGCGGCGCCGCGACAGGCGAATCTAACAGGCGGGACTATGCGCGCCCCTGTCGGCGGGACTCCCAGACAAAGTAACCGACGAGCGAGAGGAACACGCCGAGCGTGACCAGTATGTCGGCGACGTTGAAGACGGGAAAGCTCACGAATGTCGTCGCGATGAAGTCGGTGACCGAGCCCGACGCCAGGCGGTCGAGCATGTTGCCCACCCCGCCCGCGGCGACGGCCGACACCGTGATGACGAGGGGCATCGGCAGGCTTTCGCGCCACACGAGGAAGAGCGACCCCGCAAGGACGGCGACGGCCACGACGACGAACAGGAGGCCGGCGCCCCTTCCCATGCTGAATGCCGCACCCGTGTTCTCGACGTGGCAGAGCTCAATCACGCCGGGAAGCAGGGGCGCCCGCGCGCCCACGGGAAGCGTGGCGCGCACCGCCGCCTTGACGGCCTGGTCGACCAGGACGCCAAGGACGACGACGGACCAGAAGGCCAGGAGGCGCTGTCCGCGCGTGGGGCTTGTCACGCGAGAGCCCAAGCGGCTCACTGGTCCTTCCGCCCGAGGGCGTCGACCACGTCGTGGCAGCGCTCGCACAGGCCGCCCTCGACCGGCTCGCGCCAGTTCCAGCAGCGCGGGCACTTCTCGCCGTTGGCGGGAAGGACCTCGCAGGAGAGCTCGTCGCCCTCGTGGACACAGACCTCGGAACAGACGAAGACCTCGGCGAGGTTCACGCCCTCATCGCCCAAGAGCGCGTGCGCGTATTCGTGCGGGAGCGTGAGCTCCGCGCGGGTCGCCTGCGGGGACTTCTCCTCGAACACACCCTTGGTGCTCTCCTCCTCATATGCCTTGGTGAACGTGGCACGTACCTCGTTCAGCATACCGTAGACGGAGAGGTAGCTCTCGTACTCGTCCCTCGCGACGGGCGCCTCGTACCAGTCGAGGAGCGCGGCGTACATCTGGCCGTCCCGCATGGAGGCGGGCAGGTACTGCATGACCTCGTCGGTCGTGTAGACGAGGATCGGCTGGAGGTCGTGCACCAGCATGGTGAGGATGTGCGCCCATACGGTCTGGGCGCTCCGGCGCTCGTATGACTTCCTGGCGTCGCAGTACACACGGTCCTTCGTGGCGTTGAGGTAGCCACTCGAGAGCTCGGTCACGTAGTCGTACAGGTTGCGGTAGACGACGTTGAAGCGGTAGCCCTCGTATGCCGCGGACACCACCTCGTGCACCTCGCACATGTGCGCGAGGGCGAGCTTGTCGAAGGGCATGAGCTCGTCGAAGGGCAGGGCGTCGGTCGCAGGGTCAAACTGGCCCTCGAGCTCGCCGAGCAGGAAGCGCAGGGTGTTGCGGATCTTGCGGTAGGCCTCGCCGACGTGCGAGAGGATCTCCTCGTCGCAGGGGACGTCGACGGAGGTGTCGACCGAGGAGAGCCAGAGCCTCAGGACGTCCGCGCCGCGCGTGTCGCAGACCTTGTTGGGGTCGATGACGTTGCCGAGCGACTTGCTCATCTTGCGGCCCTTGCCGTCGAGCGTGAAGCCCTGCGAGATGACCGCCTTGTAGGGAGCGACGCCGTAGGCGCCGACGGAGGTCATAAGCGAGCTCATGAACCAGCCGCGGTGCTGGTCGGACCCCTCGAGGTAGACGTCGGCCGGGAACTTGAGGTAGTCGCGGTGCCTGCAGACGGCGGTGTGCGAGACGCCCGAGTCCCACCAGACGTCGAGGATGTCCCTGTTTGCCTTGAGGTTGTGGCCACCGCACTTGGGGCACGTGCAGGCGTCGCCCAGATACTCCTTCGGGTCGTCGGTGAACCAGGCGTCGGAGCCCTTCTCGCGGAAGAGGGCGATGACGGCGTCGAGCGTGTCGTCGTCCATGACGGTCTCGCCGCAGTCCTCGCAGGTGAACGCGGGGATGGGAACGCCCCAGTTGCGCTGGCGCGAGATGCACCAGTCGGGACGGCCCTCCACCATCGAGCCGATGCGCTTTATGGCGTGAGCGGGATAGAACGCGACGCGCGAGAGCTCGTCGGCCGCCTGGGCGCGAAGCCCGGTCTTGTCCATCGAGACGAACCACTGGCTCGTCGCGCGGAAGATGACGGGGTTCTTGCAGCGCCAGCAATGCGGGTAGCTGTGGCTGATGTCCTCGTGGAGGATGAGCGTTCCGCGCTCGCGGAGCCACTCGATGATCTTGGGGTTGGCGTCGTTTACCTCCATGCCGCCCCACGGGCCGCCCGTGCCCATGCCCTCGCCCTTGTAGAAGCAGCCGTTGTCGTCGACGGGCATGACGATGGGGATGTCGAACCGCATGCCGGCGTTGTAGTCGTCGACGCCGTGGCCGGGCGCCGTGTGGACGATGCCCGTGCCGTCGTCGAGAGTTACGTAGTCAGCGTAGATAAACTCGCCCTCCTCGCCCTGGTCGGCAAAGATCGGCTGCCTGTACTTGTTGTGGCAGAGCTCCGTACCCGTCATGCGCCAGACGTCGCCCTCAGCGTTCCTGGCAAGCTCGTATGACTCGTAGCCAAACTTCTCGCAGTCCCTCTCGACGAGGGCCTCGGCCATGATCTCGGCGCGGCCGTCCACGAGCACAGCGACGTACTCCGCCTCGGGATGGAGGATGACGGCGACGTCTGCGGGAAGGGTCCAGGGGGTGGTCGTCCAGATGTCGACCCAGAGGCTGTCGGCATATGCCTCGAGGCCGGCGGGCACCGTCGTCATCTCGAAGCGAACGAAGATGGCCGGCGAGACCTCGTCGGAGTACTCGATCTCCGCCTCTGCGAGCGCCGTGTGGCAGTGACTGCACCAGTGGACGGGCTTGCGGCCGCGATAGATGGCGCCGCTGTCGAAGATCGCCTTGAAGATCTCGATGTCCGTCGCGTCGTAGTCGTTCACGTAGGTGAGATAGGGGTTGTCCCACTCCCCCAGCACGCCGAGGCGCTTGAAGCCCTGGCGCTGGGTGTCGACCTGCTCGACGGCCATCTTGCGGCAAAGCTCGCGGATCTTCTCGGTGGGAAGTTCGTTGAACTTGGCGGTGCCGAGCATCTCCTCGACCTTGTGCTCGATGGGCTGGCCATGGCAGTCCCAGCCGGGCACGTAGGGCGTCTGGTAGCCGCGCATGGACCAGTAGCGGTTGATGATGTCCTTCGAGATCTTGTTCTGGGCGTGCCCGAGGTGGATCGGCCCGTTGGCGTAGGGAGGCCCGTCGTGGAGGACGAACTTCTCGTGACCCTCGTTCTTCTTCAGCATCTGCCCGTAGACGTCGTTCTCGTCCCAGCTCCTGAGCCGCTCGGGCTCGTGCTGGGCAAGTCCCGCCTTCATGGGAAACTTGGTCTTGGGCAGGTTCATGGTGTCCTTGTACTCGTTTGCCACGCTCACACCTCTCAGTCTCGAGCGCCAAAAAACAAGGCGCCCGTCCCTATCTGCTGGGACGAAGCGCCTGTTCGAACACTTCGCTTGTAACCACCCAGCGAGCGGAAACTCATTCCGCCAAACTCGGCTGGCCTGTGTCGGCGGCCACTCCGGCGACGCCTACTTGCGAGATGCGTTCGGGCCGCGGCTCCGGGGTGATGTTCGCCAGGACACGACCACGGGGCTCTCACCATCCCCCACTCGCTTCGGATCGCGCCGCCCTGGGTACTGTCCCCATCACAGCTTCTTCTGAGCATGATAGCACGACCGAAACGCCGTGGCGGCGAGGAGGAATATCATAAATAGTTGTGGTGGGTGCGTGAATTGTGCCAACTTGGGTATCTAATGCTCATGAGAGCGCGGCCGAGGTGGACGCAACATGCACAAGGAGTACAAACCCATGCAGATGGACGACAAGAAAAAACGCCAGTCGATGGTTCTCTACGTCATCTTCGCCATAGTCGCGGCGCTGGCGATCAGATCGGTGCTCTACCCCAACATCATGGGCACCGAGGTACAGGAGGTCAGCTACAGCGACTTCCTCGGGAAGGTCGAGGGGGGCGAGGTCAAGCAGGTTCAGCTCAACACCGGCGACGGATCCATCCGCTTCACCACCGGCGAGGGCGACGACAAGAAGACCTACAAGACCACCCAGTTCCCCAACGACGACTCCCTCGTGAGCCGCCTCGAGAAGAAGAACGTCGACTTCTCGGCACAGATTCCCGACCAGAACAGCAACCTGTGGCTCTACCTTCTCCTCTCCTACGGGCTTCCCCTCCTGCTCATCTTCGGAGGCGGCTGGCTGCTCAACAGGAGGCTGCGCAAGCAGATGGGAGACGACGCGCCATCGATGAACTTCGGCGGGGGCTTCGGCATGGGCGGTGGCCTCGGCCGCTCCAACGTGCGCGAGGTCAAGGGCAAGGAGACGGGCGTCACCTTCAAGGACGTCGCCGGCCAGGACGAGGCCAAGGAATCCTTGGTAGAGATCGTCGGCTTCCTCGAGCATCCCGAGCGCTACACAGAGATTGGCGCCCGCTGCCCCAAGGGCGCCCTGCTCGTCGGCCCTCCCGGCACCGGCAAGACCCTGCTCGCCAAGGCCGTGGCTGGCGAGGCCAACGTCCCGTTCTTCCAGATCTCGGGATCCGAGTTCGTGGAGATGTTCGTCGGCCGCGGCGCCGCGAAGGTGCGCGACCTCTTCAAGCAGGCCAACGAGAAGGCGCCCTGCATCGTCTTCATCGACGAGATCGACACCATCGGCAAGAGGCGCGACGCCTCCCTCAACACCAACGACGAGCGCGAGCAGACCCTGAACC
>JAGAWD010000344.1 GCA_017941585.1 Olsenella sp.
GACGACGAGCAGGTATCGCAGCTCGGTCAGGTAGTCGCGCAGCTTGGCCTCGTACCAGTCGTCTTCCTCGGCGAGCTCCTTGAAGTCTATGTTCACCACCGGGAAGCTCTCCTTGAGCGACCTTCCGCCTGGCTCGGGCCGCAGCGTCCGCACCCGTATGCCTGCCTTCTCAAACTCGGCGGCGCGGTTGCCGCGCACGCCCAGCAGGCGGTAGGCGATGCTCGTCCACTGCGCCTTGTTGCCGGTGTACTCGATGTCCAGCCTCGCGCAGAGCTCGCGGTCGCTCATGCCGGCGTACGAGTCGATGATCCTGGTCACGTACTGTCCGAGCCCCCTCCGCTCGAGCTCCCTGGGGTCTCTCGCGACGCTTTCCGCCTCGGGCTCGCCCATCACGTAGTGGTGGAGCACGTAGTCCATGTACGAGCGCTTGTAGGAGAAGGCACGCCCGCGAGCGGCCTTTCCCGGCGCGTAGTAGGACTGGTCGCGCATGCTCTTCTCGCGGGTGGCGCCCTTGGTGCAGGCGCCAAGGTATGTCGTCAGCGACTCGGACAGCTCGTCCGCGCGACCGTCGCGTATGAGCCCGGTGATCAGCGCGTAGTCGCGCTCCATCACGCGCAGGTCTCGCTCAGGCGGCGTGAAGAGCGTGACGTACTCGATTTCCTGGTCGTAGGGGTCAATGGTCTTGTCGCGGCGGTACCACACGAGGAGGATGCTCCGGCACTTCTGCCAAAGGTGCGAGTCGTAGAGGCTGAGCGGCGCCTCCTCGTCATATGCGATCATGGTGAGCACGAGCCTCTCGCCGGCGCTTGCCACCTGCTTGCGCCGCCTCGACACCATGTCGTAGCAGGTGGCCTTGAGTTCCACGCCCGCCTCCGCGAAGTCGGCCTCGCGTTCCGAGTTCGCCTTGTACCCGAAGAAGCGCTCCTCGATGAGCGTGCCCATGCCGCCCTTGTAGCGCCGCGAGTTGTATTCGCGCGTAACGCCCTCGGGTACTATGCCGAGGTCCAGCACGTCGCGGAAGGTCATTCCCTCAAGCTGTTTCCCGCGCTCGTAAACCTGTCGTGGGGTGTGGTACTCGATTGCAATATGTCGCATTCCATCCATGAGGTCTCCAAAGCGGTTTCACATTGAAGCGGTTGTATGCCCGCCCTCACGCAACACAGCTTATCTCAAAGCTGTTGGTGTATTAGTTTGTTTGTTGTCATTAGCTTCACCAAGGCTTATAAAGTCTGCTGGACAGACTTCAAGTCAGTCGCAAGACAGACGCATACGGAACTCGTCGTCTAAACTATCAGGCATGAATCGAACTGGCGATTCGGAGGTTGCCAAAGGTGCATGAGCGCAAGACTCATAAAACAGCTAAGGAAATTCGTGCCGCAATCGCTGGGCAGAGGGTCAACGGTCGCATTATCCAGAAGACGAGGAATCCTTCATCTAGCCAGCAGGACTACACAGTGCTATCTCTAGATGGCAACGTATTGCGTCATTGTTCATTTCGGGAGCTAAAGTCGCTGGTTGGTACCAGAGTTGCTACCGGGATAAAGTGGCGTGAAGAGGGCCGCCTGCAGGCTCTCGAATGGTTTACGGCATCCGAATCGGGGAGGAGCTCCTTGGTTCAAGGCCAGGTACACGGCAGCTTGGTTTACAGGAAGAAATATTGGCATTCTGCAGGCAAAAGTGAGTTTGAAGCGTACACGCTTAATGGCGATCTCTTGCGCACGTACTCTTATGCCGAGCTATCAAAGAGAGTTGGCAAAGCTAGAGCTGCAGAGATACGCGCGATAGAGAATTCGCGCTGCAAGGCTCTGCAGGAACTCATAGACGAGAGAGATGCCGCTAAGATCACAGGAGAACTCGCATCGTCAAGCCAATCATCCCGTTCTTCGTCATTAAAGCCTTTAGCCTCGCTAGAGCTGAGGCTGTCAAAGCATGATTTGTCGGCGACCGTCCAAGATGACATTATTCGCATGGTCTCCGCATACCACAGGCTAGGTAAGTCCGTGCAGTTGAGGCGCCTATTCGACTTGGCGCTGACGGAGCGTTCAAAAGAAGGTGTTGGCTCTTCTACGTCGTCGAGTTCCGCTACGAATCTGATCGCTATCATTTCCATGCTCTCGCCAGAAGTCACATTGCAACAGGTAGATGAGGCGATTGATCTGCTCGTGCTTGGTCTCGAGTTGGATTCACGGCTTGCTGAATCCGAAAAGGCCGCAGATCTTCTTGAGGTCGCGCATCTATTCGTCTTTGATGACGACGCGTTTGCTATTGCGAGTGAGTTTACCGCGCCTCTTGAAAAGCTACCGTATTCTGTATGCCTCGTAGAAGACGTACTTCTGAGACAAGAAGGTAGCAATGTAACTTCAAAAGCACTCGTGAAAGGCGCTTCAACAGAAACGGCCATTCATTGCATGTCCTTTGTAGTGAACCGCTGTGTAAGGACGAAATCGAGTAAGTCGGAGATTGCATACATCAGCAATGACGAGCTAGCTAGCAAACGCAAGAGGTCCAGTCAGCATACGCGAAGAGGACATTGGCGGAACCAGGCGTGTGGTCCAGGAATGAAGGACCATAAGCGTATCTGGATTTCTGCGACGTTGGTTAATGCAGCCAAGAAACCATACAGGTTCACGGATTCATCGAGAATACACAGGGTTCGCCTATCAAAGTCGCTCGGTAGCGGCTTTATAACCAGCGTCGACTGATTTCTTACTGGCAGGAAGAGCAGCAACCTTTCGCTCAGGC
>JAGAWD010000345.1 GCA_017941585.1 Olsenella sp.
ATCGGGACTCCTCTCCTCGGGCCGACATCGGCCTTTTTTACCCTGAGACCAGCGTAGCCCAGGAGGGGAGCCTTCTCTGGCTCGCCCCGCCCAGTGGGGCTCGCAGGTTCGGAGCTGATGAACATATCGTCTGCGCTCCGAGGTTGGCGGCGATGGGACGCTCGGCCGGATTCTGAACTTTCGGAAGCCAAAACCTTGGCGGGACATCTTCTTTCCATCGTTCCTCGTATAGAATAAGAAAGCAAAAGTGATGGGAGGCTTACGTGCCCACAGAAGACCAGACGCACACCAAATCAGCGACGGCCGGTCCTCCCCGACCGCCCATGCCGGAGCACCTCAAGCCAGAGACGACCGCGTCGGACGAACCGGACGAACCGGACGCGCCGAGCGCCGCAGGTGGCGCGCCTGGCACGGTCGGCGTGTCCGGCACGGTTGGCGTGTCCGGCACGGTCGGCGTGTCCGGCACGGTTGGCGTGTCCGACACCGATCCCACGTCCGTGATCGGCGTGATCTCCGCAGGCGGCGATGGCGGCGAGGACGCCGAGGCGCTCGAGGCGATCAGGGCGCTCGAGGAGCGTCGCCGCCGCAACAAGCGCGCGCGTACGACGAAGGTGCTGATAGCCTGCGGCGTGGCGGCCGCGATCGCGGTGGTTGGGTTCGTCTCCTGCATGGGGTCGCGAGCGAGCACGACGGGGCCGGCGTTGCCGGAGACGGCCGTCGTGACCCGAGGCAGCCTGACCTCGACCGTTCAGGCGACGGGTACCATACAGCCTGGTTCCCACGTGGCCGTCTCGGCGGAGACGTCGGGCGTCATCCAGGAGGTGAGGGTCTCGGAGGGGCAGCACGTCGAGGCCGGCGACGTCATGTTCGTGCTGAAGAACACCGAGTTGGAGCGCTCGCTCGCAGAGGCGGAGGCGTCCGTAGGCAAGGCGCGCAACGCCGTCTCGTCCGCGCAGGACGGGGTCAACAAGGCGAGGGATTCCTACGACCGGGCCGTGAGGGACTACAATGCCTCGGTCGACGCGCACAACGAGGCGGTCGAGCGCGCCCGCGCGGCGGGTCGGCAGGCGTACCAACGCGCCTACGACGCCGCTGTCGCAGCCATTCCCTCCACGGCGAGCGAGTCGGAGCGCACCCGTCTCGCGGAGGAGGCCAAGACCACGGCCCAGACGGCCTATGACCTGGCGTACGGCGCGATTGACACGGTCGACCCGGGAACGTTCGACCACGCCACATACACCGGAGCAATCGACGCCGCTCAGGCGTCGGTGGACTCCGCGAACGAGGCGCTGGCAGACGCCCAGCGCGCGTACGACTACGCCAAGACCGAGGCGGACAAGAGGACGATCAAGGCCCCGACCACGGGCACCGTACTCTCGCTCTCCGCGGAGCCCGGCGCCTCGGTGGGCGGCGCGTCGGGCGGCATCTCGACGGCGTCTGCCCAGCTCGCCCAGATAGCCGACCTCTCCTCGCTCTGCGTCGACGTCGAGGTGAACGAGATGGACGTCTCCAACGTCAGGGTGGGGCAGGGCGCGAAGGCCACCTTCTCCGCGTTTCCCGGCCTCGAGCTCGACGCGAGAATCACGTCGGTCGCCTCCGTCTCGACGGCCTCGGCGTCGGAGGAATCTGGCGAGTCATCGTCCGGCCGCTCCGGCGTCGTCACCTTCAAGGTCCAGACGGTGATCGACAGGCCGGACGCCCGCCTGAAGCCGGGCATGTCGGCAAGCCTCAAGATCCTCACCAAGGACGTGCCCAACGTCCTTCTCGTTCCCTCCTCCGCACTTGTTGAGGAGGACGGCGCGACCTACGTCAACGTCGCCACTGACGAGAAGGCCACCAACACCGAGAGGCGCGCCGTGGTGGTCTCCGACCGGACGGGCACCGAGGCCGCCATCCAAAGTGGGCTTTCGGAGGGCGAGGTCGTTCTCGTCTCGCCCTCGGACGGCGCCACGTTGGGCACGACGACTGGCGCAACGGCGGGCTCCTCGTCCGCCGGTGCCGCGGTGTAGCATGGCCACGCCAGTCATCGACATACGGAAGGTGCATCGCGTCTACGAGTCAGCCGCAGGGTATGCCCACGTGCTGAAGGGCGTCTCGCTTCAGGTCCCGCGCGGGGAGCTCCTCTGCATCATGGGGCCCTCGGGCTCTGGCAAGTCTACCCTCATGAACATTCTCGGCTGCCTGGACACGCCCACGTCGGGTACGTACCTGCTCGAGGGGCTCGACACCGCCGTGCTGACGGACGACGAGCTCGCGGAGCTGCGCGCCACGCGGCTCGGGTTCGTGTTCCAGAGCTTCAACCTTCTGCCGCGCGCGACGGTGCTCAGGAACGTCGCACTTCCGCTCTCCTACACCGACGTGCCCAAGGCCGAGCGCCGCGAGCGCGCCGAGGACGCGCTCATGTCCGTCGGCCTTCCGCCGGCATTCTTTGACCACCGCTCCAACGAGCTTTCCGGCGGCCAGATGCAGCGCGTCGCAATCGCGCGAGCCCTCGTGAACGACCCTGCCGTCATCTTGGCCGACGAGCCGACGGGAAACCTCGACTCGGCGACCGGTCGGATGGTGCTCGAGACCTTCGAGCGGCTGCGTGCCCAGGGCAAGACCATCGTGCTCATCACCCACGACGCGAGTGTCGCGGCATGGGCCGACCGTACCGTGCACATTCGCGACGGCAGGCTGCTCACCGACGAGGAGGAGCGCGAGGCCGTGCGCCTCGCCGGGGAGAGGGGGCTTACGTGAGGGCAAGCGATCTCATGGTCGAGACGGTCTCCGCGCTCGACTCCAACCGCGCGCGCAGCCTTCTGACCGTGCTCGGCATCGTGATTGGCATCAGCGCCGTCATCGCCATGACCGCCATCATCGGCGGCGTCAAGAACGCGCTCGTGAGCGAGATGGGCCTCTCGCAGGCGCGGCTCGTGAGCATCATGTGCTACTACGGGCGCAGCATGACGTCTGCCGACGTGCGCGACATGGACGGCGAGCTCGGCTCCTACTTCGAGTATGTCACGGCCGTGAACAGCGGCAGCGCGAGCGTCACCGCGCAGAAGAAGACGAGCGCGGCGCAGGTGAGGGGCGTCTACCCTGAGTACGCGAGCGTGACGGGCGTCAAGATGAAGCAGGGCCGCTTCATCACGGGCGGCGAGGCCGATGGCGGCGACTTCTCCGTCGTTCTCGACGAGGCGGGCGTGAAGACGCTGTTCGGCTCCGCCGACGCGCAGGCGGTGGGGCAGACCCTACGCCTCGATGGCGCGGAGTACAGGATCGTGGGCGTCGCCGAGGCGAGCGGCGGGTACGTTGCCTCAGACTCGGTGAGCCTGTACATGCCCTTCTCGACCTGCGCTCAGCGGGTGATTGGCAGCGACGAGGTGAGCGAGGCGTACGGCATGGCGCGCGAGGACGTCGACGCGGAGAGGGCGGCTGACGCCGCGAAGGAATGGCTCATCCGGCGCTTCCGGATTCCGAGCGAGGAGCAGGAGAACTCGCTTTACGTCGTTACCATGAAGTCCATCATGGAGCAGCTCGACGTCATGATGGCGTCGTTCCAGGCGCTCATGACCGTCGTCGCGTCCATCTCGCTTCTCGTCGGCGGCATTGGAATCATGAACATGATGCTCACCAACGTGACCGAGCGCATCCGCGAGATCGGCCTGCGCAAGGCGCTCGGTGCCAGGAGACGCGACATCACGAGGCAGTTCCTGATGGAGTCAGTGTGCCTGACGCTCGTTGGTGGCGTGTTCGGGATTCTGTTTGGCTATGCCTTTGCCTTCGGACTCGCGGGGCTTGCAGGGGCGGCGCTCAGCCTGGGAGAGGGCGTGACGCTCACGCCGAGCATCAGCCCCGCGTCGGTCGCTACGGTCGCAGGCATCTGCGTGCTCATCGGGGTGGTGTTCGGCTACTATCCCGCCCGCCGTGCCGCACGGCTCAACCCGGTGGAGGCGCTGCGCTACCAATAGGCTACCAATGGACTGTCGAGAGGCCCGCGTTTGCGGACCCTTGGCCATCTTCCGCGCGGACGTAAGGGCAGGCGACGAGCGAACGGCTCGTTATTGCCAGGGATGCAAGCCCGGACTGTACACTCGGCGCAAAACCTCACCGAGTGTACGGTCGGGAGTGCGCACTCGTTAAGGACGAGCGCTGAGTGTACGGTCGGGAGTGCGCACTCGTTAAGGAAGAGCGCCGAGTGTACGGTCGGGAGTGCGCACTCGTTAAGGAAGTGCGCCGAGTGTACGGTCGGGAGTGCGCACTCGGTGCGAATCCTCGCCGAGTGTACAGTCGGAAGCGCGTACCCTCTTCTTGCTCACCAAAAGCCGATTCTGGCTGGCATTTGTCTGTTGGACGTGGCAGGGTTTTGCAGGAGTCCGCCGTCGCGTCCCGCGCGTCCCGCACTCCCCGCGCGTCCCGCACGCCAGCCGACGCTTTCCGTCTGCATTCTGGAAGCGAGTCTTGTCTCTCAAGCTACAATTTTTCAAATATAATCTGTGACTGATAGTTTGTCGTTAGGTTGTCTTTGCATCGATTCGCGCGATGGTGTTTGAGCGTGCGATTCCATAGCGAGAGCCAAGGGCGTTTCCGCGTGCTTGCGGGATCTGGCCGCGCCCTCGATGCAAGGTTACGTGCGTTCTGAGGCTTTGCATGACGGGAGGGCTCATGAAGTCCACGCGCATTGCTGAGATACTTGTCAATATCAAGGTGAACCTCGTGGCATTTCTATCCATCGCGATGTTTGTGGGCCTTGGGATTGCCGTCTTCCTCGGAATCCAATGGGGCTCGTTCGCCTTGGAGAATGCCGTGCAGCAAGCCTTCGACAGAGGGAACATGCACGACATAGAGGTGCTGTTTCCCTATGGGCTGACTGATGACGACCTCGCACGGCTCAAGTCGGTCGATGGCGTGACCGACGTCGAGCCGGGCTACGTCACCTTCGCGAAGGTGGGGAAGGCCGACGACGCAGACGTCAACGGCCGCACGCTCAAGGTTCAGTCAATGCCCGAGCGCATCGACACGTTCCTCTCGGTGGAGGGAAGCCTGCCCACGAAGCCCAACGAGGTCGCTCTCCTGAAGAACTGGGTGCCAAAGGGTATTGGCATCGGAGACACCATTGTGGTAAAGCGAGGATCTGCGGACGGTGCGGAGAACCTCAAGGTTGATAGCTTCACCGTTACGGCGCTTGTCGTGACGCCAGCATATCTTGGCAACTCCACGTACGCCCTTGGGGTCGCGAACACGAGCTCCGGAATCGTTGATTGCGTGGGGTACGTGCCCAGGGACGCGTTCGACACGAGCAAGTTCCACGACGGCTATCCCAGCGTGAACCTACGCTGTGCCTCGCTTGAGGGCAAACCTACGTTTTCCGACGATTATTCCGCCACCGTCAAACCCATCGTGGACGCCGTGACCGAGCTGGGTGGCACCCTTGCCACCGCGCGCTACGACAAGCTCCATGCCGAGGCGCAAGATCAAATCGATTCCGCCGAGGCCAAGATAGCCGATGGCGAGAAGGACCTCGAAGGGCTGCGCGAGATGCTCGTCGATGGCGAGCAGACGCTCGAGAGCAGCCGTCAGATGGTCGCGGATGGGGAGAAGACCCTCGTCGACACCAAGATGTATCTCGCCGATCAGCAGTCGCTTGGCGCCGAGCAGCTGGCCGAAGCGTATCGCACGCTTGCGGAGGGCCAGGCGAAGTATGACGTGGGCGTCTCTCAGTACAACGTGGCGAGCGAGCTCTACAACCAGGTGAGCGAGAAGTTCGAGGGCATCCGTGGTTCCTATGATGAGATGGTCGCGTCCTACTATGCACTCGAGGGTCACTACGATAGCCTTGTCGCGCGCTACAACGCCTTCGAGTCCGCCCTTGCGCGCTACGATGCCGCGCCCGAGGTAGGGCGCGAGAGCCTCTGGCCAGACGTCGAAGCGAGCTACGAGGCTCTCAGGGGCGAGCGCTCCTACGCCCTCGACAGCCTTGAGCCGCTCGCGGATGTCGTGTCGAACGTGGTCGTCGGGCTCGGGACGGGGGTCTCGCTTCCCTCCATGCCATCCTTCAACGACACGATAACGCCGGAGACGAGGGGGAGCGCCCTCCAGGCCGCCCGCGACTGGGTCGAGGCGACAGACGGGTTCCTGCGGCGCATCGCCGACACACAGATCAGCGTCAGCGGCACAACCATATCGCTGCTCGACGTTCCCGGCGGTCTTGCGGTGCTGTCCGAGCAGCTCGACGCCTCCCGCGAGACGCTCGAGAGCGGTGCCGCGCTGCTCGACGAGGGGTGGGACGCGTACTATGCCGGCAAGGCCCTCTACGACGAGAAGATCGCGGACGGTAAGTCGCAGATCGGCGCGGGGCAGCAGAGGCTCGACGACGCGAGGGGGCAGATCGCCTCGGGCGAGCGGGACCTGGCCGAGGGAAAGGACATCCTCCGCGACAAGTCTGCCGAGCTGCGTGACGGCAAGAAGGCGCTTGGCGATGCCAAGAAGAAGTTTGAAAAGATGGACAGGTACGAGTGGGTCGTTGTCCCGCGCCAGGATGGTATGAGCGCCCTGATAGTCACCACCATGACCAAGATGATGGGCAGCGCCCGCTGGGCCATGGCGTCGCTGTTCGTTCTCGTCGGCCTGTTCGTGTGCTACTCGGCCATCGCACGGCTCGTGCACGAGCAGATAACCCAGATAGGCACCAAGAAAGCCATTGGCTTCCGCCAGGGCGAGATAGCCTTTGGATACCTCGTCTTTTCAGGTCTGGCGGTGCTCGTGGGCATCATAGTCGGCGCGCTGCTCGCCGTCTTCCTGGTGCAGGTGGTTATGAACCCGACGGCCAACCGCCAGTTCTCGATACCAGAGTACCCGCCCTTCTTTGGCCCGCTTGACCTCGCCCTCATGGGTGGTCTCGAGCTCGTGCTGATCTTGGGCGCCACCTGGCTCGCCATTCGCGGCATCCTCAAGCGCCAGGCGGTCGAGTTGCTCAAGGGTGAGACGAAGACCAGGGCGCACGAGCGCTTCTATGAGCGAACGGCCCTCTGGAGGCACATGTCGCTCTACTCGCAGACGATAGTGAACAACTGCGTGAACGACGTCAGGCGAGTGGCGGGCACCCTCGTCGGCGTGATTGGCTGCACCGCCCTTATCGTTACCGCGGTGACGCTTGCCGATAACGTCGCGCGAAGCCTGGAACAGCACTACGACAAGGTCTACTCGTACGACACCATTGCTTATCTGAGCGCGGGGGACAGGGATGCTCGCTCCGCCGCATCCATGGCCCTCTTCGATGCGGGAGTCTCCGGAACCCCCACTTCCTTCACGAAGCTCCAGGTGCGCAAGCCTGACGGGAAGCGCGCCATCGCCACGCTGGTGGTGCCCATGGACGAGGAAACGTTCGGCAAGTTCTGCCACGTGCTCTCGCATGAGGACGGCACCGAACGTCCTCGGGGCGACGGCCTGTGGATCAGCGCCTCCTACGCGGAGCACCTAGGGGTGCACGTGGGCGACACGGTAACCACCGTCGAGGGTTCGGGCAGGACGCGGGACCTCAAGGTCTCCGGCGTCTTCGACTCGTATCTGATGCGGTTCGAGTTCGTGATGGGGCAGGAGGCCTACGTCGATGCCTTCGGCAAGACTCCCGAGCCCAACGCGCTTCTGGTCGACCGCGACGGGGGGGACATCGACGTCCTGCGTAAGGCGGTCGCGGATTCGGAGGGCATCGACTCGATCTTTGACGACCGAAAGGACGCCGAGTACGGCTTCGGCCAGCTGAGCTCACTGCTCAACGTCGTCGTGGCCATCTATCTCGCCCTCTCCGCCCTCATGGCGCTCATGGTGCTGCTCAACCTCTACACGATGTTCGTGGACGAGAAGAAGCGCGAGCTCATCGTCCTCATGATCAACGGGTACTCGGTCGACGAGGCCAAGGCGTACATCTACCGCGACTCCATCTTGCTGACGATCGTCGGCATCGTGTTTGGCCTCGTGCTCGGCACCTTCATGGGCATCGTCACGACCACGGCCCTCGAACCCGAGATGGGCTTCTTCCTCAAGGAATTCAGCTGGATCGCGGCGATTGCCGGCGTCGTTGGCACATCTGCGTTCTCCGCGGGCGTTCTCCTCTTCGCCCTGCGCAGGATTCCTCGATTCGACCTCACGGACATCAACCGCTTCTAGCATTGCTTATCGTTCGAAGGGAGGGAGCACATGAAGGCAGCCTCTAAGGCGCATGTCATCGTGGTGCTCCTGGCCGTCTTTTCGATGCTGGTCACGGTTTCCTCCCTCGGCAAGCCCCTTCCCGTGTTTCCCTTTGCCCCGGTTAGTCTGAACGAGGCCGTCTCGGCCGACTCTGACGGCAAGGTGACGGCGGTTGTGGACTCAGACTCGAGGAGGGTGCTCCTGCTCGGCGAGAACGACTGCCTCGACGGAATCATCGACTGCGGTTCGCTCAGCTCTCCCATCGAGGCCGTGACCGACGTATGCGTCTCCGATGGCCACGTCTATGTCGCGGGTCTTCGCTACAAGCCGGACAGCGATGTCATAGCAACGGAACGTGTGGTCTCCTATGCCCCGGACGGCAACTTCGAGCAGGTGGTCTACGAGCGCGCCGGCACCGGGTCCAACGTTGCGGCGTTTCGCTCCCTGAGCAACAGGCCGGAGGGCTCCGTCGTCGCGATCTGTGCCGAGGCTAGCGAGGGGACCTCTGCCGAGAACCCCGCGGACTCAGTGGCTGCGGATGGCAAGAGCGCGGGAATCGACATCTCGTTCGTCTTCGTCGGACCGGGGAACGCCCGCGAACTCACCTCCGTACGGGAGGAGGGGGTCGGCATACAGGATGCGGCCTACGACGAGGACGGAGACGAGTACGCGACCCTGAGCTACCGCGGTTTTCTGAATGAGAGCACCGGGGGGGCGGCCAGGCGCTTCGGCGACCGCGTCTTTACGTCGCTCGACATGGACGCAGACGGTTCCATGTACATGACCGATGACGTATCGGGCGCGCTCTGTCGCATGGATCGCAGCGCTGCGGTGAGAGAGATTCTGCCCGGCTCGGGATATAGTCGCGTGCACGTGAACGGGCGGCTGGTGAGCGTCTGCAGCCGCACGGCGAACGAGGTAAAGATATGCGATCTCAACGGTGGGTCGCCTCGCGCGATCACCTCAGCCCTTCCCCTGGGCCTGATGTCGACCGAGGCGTTGGTCGTGTGGGCCTGCAGGCTCTACCTCGTGGCGCTCGTTCTCGTGCTTGGCATCCGCAAGGTGCGCGCCCTCGTGGCCGAAGGTCAGCTGAAGACCTTGGGTGTCGCACTGGCCTCGGTCGCCGTGGTCCTCACCTTCGCGATGGCGGTCGGCAGCCTCTCGTACGAGTCGTATCGCTCCTCGCTCGCAACTCGCTCGAAGGAGATCGGCATGTGCGCGGACTACGTCGCCGCGAGTGCAGCCGAGCTGAGCGAGGGGATGGAGCGCTGCGGGGACCGCGCCACCCTGGGTGGAGACGACGCGGCCGTCGAGGGCTTCTTCGACGGGCTCGACAAAGCGAGCGGGCTGGTCTCGCGGCTCACTGACTCTGCCGTCGACAATGGCATAGGGATGTACTACGTCCTGTACGGAAAAGACGAGCGTGGCATCTTCTACCTGGACGACAGCGCCTCCGAGCACGTCATGGGCACGGCCGTGACCTCCTCTGCGAACGGGGAGGCCCTGCGCGCGGCCTTCGCGCAGGAGAAGTCCGGAGGCGCGCCTGCCGTGCAAAGCGGCCGCGCCTTGCGAGACGCCACCCAGTATCGTCTCGTGCCCATTCCCAAGCGCGACGGCAGCGGCGTGGCGGGCGTCATCGAGGTCGGCGCCAAGATGCGCACGTTCGAGGCCTCCGTCCTCTCCGGCCTCGCCCAGCACGTCCTCGGCCTGCTCGTCTTGGTTGCCGCCGTGTACCTCGCCTATTCCGAGCTGCGCGCGTGCGGACTCTGCCTCTATTCCTTCCGCCGGCTGAGGAAGGGCCAGTCGCGTGACGCCGTCGCCGTCCTCACGCGACCGATCGGTCTGTGCGCCAACATCCTCGCTGGCATCGACTCCGTGATGACGGCCCTCATCGCGCGCTCGCTTCTCGAACAGGCGGGCGCGGGGGGCTCAAGCATGCTCCTGGCCCTTCCCGCCGTAATGCTCGGCGTCGGTCTCGTGCTGGGCCAGGGGCTCTACGCTCTGCTGGGGCACAGGGTGCCCCTGCGCAGGATGGTTGCGTCGAGCGCGGCCGCGACGATTGTCCTCGCGGTGTTCGCGGGACTTTCCGTCTCTTTCGGAAGCTTCTGGCTGTACTGTGCCGCGAAGCTTTTCCTGGCCGTTCCCTTCGGGCTGCTCAGGGCATTAGGCTACTCGCTTCCGAGATACGCCAGCACGGACGAGGTCCGCCAGCTGGCGGCGGTCGACTTCAAGCGTCAGGACACCTCGGCGCCGGCGCTCGGCACGATTCTGGGTGGCTATGCCGCCCAGACGCTCGGCAACGCGTGGGTGTACGCCGTCGTTGCGTTGGTCGCAGTCCCGCTTCTGCTCCTAGCGCTCAGCTACATCCCGAAAGGCACCGCACCCCTCGAGGCCAAGGTCAGGGCATCGGACGAGGGTCGCGGCTTGCTCGTGCGCTTCCTGCGGACCCCCTCGACCGTCGCACTCGCGTTCCTCGTCCTGTTTCCCATGGTGCTTGCCGCTGGGTACACCTCCTTCGTGTTCCCGCTCTTCTCCGCCGACCTGGGTCTCGCGAAGGCCGACATCAACAACATCTACGTGCTCGGACAGCTCGTCGTGTACGTCTGCATCGGGTCTATCTGCAATGTGGAGGCCCGCTATGGCAAGCGGCGCATGGCGGGCGCGGCGGTGGCGCTGCTCGGGGTGGTGTTCCTGCTGTTCTCGCTGAACGCCACGATCGTCTGGGCGGTCGTTGTCATCGTGATCGTCGCGGTGCTGTGCAAGTCGACCGACGGTTGGAAGGGCATGTGGCTGCACTCGGCAGCGGAGGCCGGCGTGCCCGCGGGCGCCGCAACGGGTGCCATGTTTGGCACGAACGGCATCTTTCTCGTGGTCCAGCCGTTCGTCTTGGGCGCGCTCCTCGCCGAGAAGGACGCCGTCATGGTGCTCGTCATCGGTGCGGTCTGCTTCGTCTGCGCGGTGCTGTTCCTCCTGCTGACGAGAAGGACCAAGGCCTTTCGCGAGGCCTAGGTGCGGGGCGCGAGCTAGTACTTGGGCGCGACTTGCGCCCGGCGCGTCTGCAGAGCCGCCCGGCTGCACCCCTCACGGCGCGTCCGCAGAGTCGCCCGGCTGCACCCCTCACGGCGCGCACACAGGGCGATCCGGCGGCGCACGACCGCTCGGAGCCTAGCGTCTGGACGACCCAGCCCGTGCTTGCAATCGGCCATTCCATGGGGGAGAATGCTTCTCTAGCATAAGAAATGCGACTCTCGCAGAATCAAGGAATGCTATTCGTTGGATTTCGGGCGGCGCGTGCGGTCGGCTTCTTGCCGGGCCGTCACGTTTTGGGTCGCCGTATGCCAGACGTCTCGAATGCAGGGGGTTTCAATGTACGGACTCAACCACGTCGCCAAGAAGGCGGTTGCCGCCGCACTCGGCCTTGCCCTCGCCGGCGCATCCGTCGCGATGCCCGCCACGGCCATGGCCCGAGACGCGGAGCCAGCGCCCGCGCCCGTGAAGAACGAGACGTTCCCGGCCAGATTCGACCTGCGCGACCGCGGCGTGGTCACGCCCGTCAAGAAGCAGCATCCGTGGTCCACGTGCTGGTCGTTCGGTGCCATCGCGGCCTCCGAGACGAGCATACTCTCCGATACGGGGTCCACGTTCGCGTCGATGGGCCTCGACCTCTCCGAGCGCCACCTCATCTGGTTCGCCCTGCATCCGGTCACCGCGGAGCAGGAGCCGTCGCAGGCGGGGGAGGGTCTCAACGTCTACGGCAAGGAGAGTGACAACAACGCCGCCTACAGGTCGACGAACCCCATCGTCTCGTCGAGCCTCCTCTCCACGGGCGTGGGTCCGATGGACGAGACGAGCTTCCCCTATCGGAACAACGAGGGCCTCACCGAGTACAACTACATGCTCAATAATGCGGATGAGTGGAAGCGGGACTTCGAGCAGGAGGTCGTGAAGGCGAACGGGGGAGAGAAGACGCTCGAGCAGCTGCTCAAGGATGCCGATAACCCAGAGACCCCCGAGCAGTTCCTCGAGCGCAGGTACAACG
>JAGAWD010000346.1 GCA_017941585.1 Olsenella sp.
ATTCTTGAGCAATGCAAGAGCGAGGATTTCTACTCGGCCCATGGGGACTGGTCCCTTCCCGACAAGGACCGCAATCTCTCCCTGGGCTATACCCTGATCGACGGCAACACACTTCCCCAGACCGCGCAGAGGGCGAGCGACGGGACATGGGCCGGCTACAGCCAGCGTGGCGAGCAGGCCATCAAGGAGGAGCTGCAGGACGGCCATGCCGTTGCCGTGACCTACTTTGCGGACACCTCGAGTCCCAGCCAGGATCCCAACCAGCAGGGCAAGTATCTCAACTTCAAGACGTGGGCGCACTACACCTACGAAGACGCGAAGCCCAACCACATGGTCACCATCGTGGGCTGGGACGACAACTACTCCAAGGACAACTTCCTCACGGGCACGGACGCCAACGGCAACAGCAAGACGCCTCCCGCAGACGGCGCCTGGATTATCAAGAACAGCTGGGGAAGCGCCACGGACTACGAGCTTGACAAGGACGGCCGCCCCATCGGCAAGAGTGCCTGGGGAGTCGACGGATCGGGCTACGGCTACGTCTCCTACTACGACAAGAGCCTGAAGGACCCCGAGTCCATGCACTACGGCAGCGACCTGGACGGCGACTCGTTTGGCGTCTACCAGTACGACTACATGCCCGCAACCGACGGGTTCTACTTTGAGACGGGCGGCGAGCGCATCAGCACCGCCAACGTCTACAAGACGGACGAGGACGAGGTGCTCTCCTCGGTGGGCACGCGTACCTATGCCGAGAACACCACCGTGGAGTTCGAGGTGTACCGCCTCGACGAGGGGGAGACGAACCCCGAGGGGGGCGAGCTTCTCTCGGCGTTCGCCTACACCTTCGAGTACGGCGGCTTCCACCGCGTCGCCCTGCCCGAGCGAATCACGCTGTCCAACGGAACGCGCTTCTCCATCGTGTGCACGGGTTATGTTACGGATGGCAACGGCGCTGAGAACTATGGACTGGCCGCAAACAAGGCGGACAGCCTCCAGTATGCCCAGAAGCAGGCCGCCAAGGGCAACCCCAACACGGTGTACGGAACGTCCGTCGTGAACAAGGGCGAGAGCTTCTTCTACAAGGACGGCCAGTGGATCGACTGGGCAGAGTACGTCAGCAATGGCATGAGCACGAGCGGCCTTGCGACGCAGGCCCTCGACGGAGGCGACTCCGTGGTCGACAACTTCACGGTCAAGGCGTTCACGCTGCCAGTCGGCAAGGCGAGCGAGGTGGGGGAGTCTGCGCCCGTGGCCCAGAAGCTCGACAAGCCGGTCAAGGGCACCCCGGCCGGCGAGCAGGGCGGTGACAAGTCCGCCGAGCAGGGCGGTGATCGCTCCGGTGAGCAAGGCGGTGATCGCGCCAACGAGCAGGGCGGCGACAAGTCGCCAACCCCGCAGGAGAGACAGGTGCCTGCACGGCAGACAACCAACAGGCAGAGCCTTCCGAAAACCGGCGACGATGTCTCGTTAGCCTACGCTCCTTTTGCCATGGTCGCGGTCGGGGCGGTCGTATTTGGCCTTGCTAGGCGCCGCCACGCTTAGCGCCTGGTACCTCCAGGGCTGCGCGTGTCGTTAGAGACGGGCGTTTCTCAATCTAGCCTAGCGTGACGTGCCACCGAGTCGGTCCAATGACGGCTCGGTGGCCTTTTCGGCTCTCCGAAGCGTTTGGTGGATAAGACTGGCGGGATCTAGACGCAAAACCGCGGCGAGAGCCTCCTCCAGGCGCAAAACCGCTTCCAGTGGATTCTCCCAGGCGCAAAACCGCTTCCAGTGGATTCTCCAATCGTCCACGCGAGCCACTTTTCATATGTTCATCAGCGTGTCAAGCGCGCATGGCGAAATGGTCCGGCCGGTCCGGTGGCTAGCTAGGCCACCTTCCCCGACCGGACCGGCACAAAGATCATCCGCCGCGCCGCCTGGTGCCGCCATCCGGCC
>JAGAWD010000347.1 GCA_017941585.1 Olsenella sp.
CGGCGATCTCCTCGGGCTTGGTGTTGAACAGGTCGTAGAGCGACCCCTTCGGGAAGTCGTCCTTTATGGGTATGCGCGCGCCGCCCGCGATAAGCAGGCCCTCGCCGGCCTTAACGGACTCGTCTATGTAGCCGGCCTCCTGCGCCGAGAGGTCCATGAGGTCGACCCATGCCTTGCGGTCTACCGGCGACTGCTTGTGCAGAAGAATGAAGTCCGAGTTGAGCACCATGTTGCGGGCTTCCTCGTGGTCGAGCATGTAGACGCTGTTCTGCGTGATGCCCGTGCAGATGAGGTTGAACTTGCGCCCCTCGGCCCAGAACTTGGAGAAGTAGCTGATGATGGCGGGGTGCCCGAACAGGCTCTGCACCTCGTCGATGTACAGCCAGGTCGTGACGCCCCTCTCGAAGTTGTAGTACATGCGGTTGCGCACGCACTCGAGCACCGCGATGATTCCGAAGGCCCGCATGTTCTCGGAGAGGTCCTTGAAGTCGATGTTGGTGATCCGCTTGTCGAAGGTGACGTTCGACTCGTGGTTGAAGAACGACAGCGCGCCCCTCACGTAGCGCTCGTAGCGCAACGCGATGTCGCGCGCCTCGGGCTCGGGCTGCTCGCGCAGTATCGAGTAGAGATCGCCGAGCAGGGGCAGCCTGCCCTCGTCAGCGCAGCGTGCGTACGCGAGCTCGACGCATCTGGAGATGATGGACTTGTCCGCCTCGGGCAGTCCCTGGCTGCCCTCGGCCATCGTCGCCGACGAGAGCGCGAGGAACGCGTCGATCTTGAAGGCCATCTGCGCCGCCGTGGACTGGTGCGCCACGTCGGACAGGTCGAAGGGGTTCAGGTGCGTGCCCGAATCCGGTGCGAAGCGTATCGACTCCCCTCCGTTGCCGGTGACGACGGGGCTGTACTCTCCGGCGGGGTCGAGGATGATGATCTCGTCCTCGGGATAGGCCAGGATGGTGTTCTCTATCTCGCGCTTGACGCTGAAGGACTTGCCGGATCCCGGCTTGCCCGCCACGAACCCCATGGGGCTTGCGAGGTGCTTGCGGTTGCACAGCACCAGGTTGCTGCTCTGCTTGTTCTGCCCGTAGTATCCGCCGCCATCCTGGGCGAGCTCCTGGGTGGCGAAGGGCATCTGGATGGCGACCTGGGCGGTCGTCATCATGCGGGACACCTCCACGTGGTTGTGTCCGAGCGGCAGCACCGAGTTCATGCCCTGGCGCTGGCGGTAGTCGAGCGTCCCGATCTCGATCGAGTTGCGCCTGCCGGTGGAGACGATCTGCAGCACCTGGTCGTCGAGCTCCTTGCGCGTCGCCGCCCAGGTGAACACGAGGCCCGTGTACACGAAGAGCCGCTGGTTCTTGTTCTGCAGGTGGTCGAGCAGGTCTTCCGCCTCTTCTTTTGAGTACTTGAGCTCGCTGGGCAGGATCTGGAAGTCGTAGCCCTTCTTCACCGCGCTCATCTGCTCGTCGATGATCTCCTTGTCCATCCACGCCAGGCGCTTCTTCACGAACGCGACGGCCTTGGCCTTGTCCATCGCCTGGATGTGGAGCGTGACGTTGAGCGGCATCGGCAGGTCGATCACATCGGCCAGGCAGCGGTCCGTGAGCTCGCTGCCGAACCTCGTGAACGCCAGCACCTGGCACCATGCGCCCTCCGAGAGGTAGCAGGTGCCCAGGCCCTCCGGCTTGAAGTCGAGCGACGTCGGGCAGACGAAGTCCTTCGTGCGGAGCCCCGATTTCGGGCCGAGTTGCTCCCACGAGAACGTGAACGGCTTTCCGGGCCTGAGCACCGAGTTGATGGCGCGCAGCCGCTCCTCGCCGTCCAGCACGCGCGCGCCGCTGCGGATCTTGTTCAGGGTTTGGATGGCGTCCGTGCGCATGCGCGCGAGCTTGGGCACCGCCGCGTCGACGTCCTTGGCGCCGGTCGCGAAGGTGAGGTAGCGCTGCCGTACCAGGTTGCTGACGCCCTCGCGCATCTTGTCGTTGAGTATCCGGTTGTATTCGCGCGCGTATTCCTCGGTGTCCGCATCGTCGGTCGGGAAGAACATCTTGCGGCCGATCTCCGATGCCGGTATCGGGGTGTTCACGACGGAGAGCTGCACGCAGCTCTCGGCGCCGAAGTAGTCGAAGAGCCGGCAGTAGGCGGAGAAGATGGCCTGCTGGTTCTCCTCGCGCGCCGACTGGTAGCTGATGTCCTCGAAGGCGATGGTCTGGCTGAACAGCCCCTCCTCGACCTGGCAGATGCCGTCCCTGTACATCGCGTCGAACCCGATGGCGTTGTAAACGTCCTTCGCCGCGGCGCGCTTGCGCCTGCGGGACTCGTTCAGGGTGGAGAGCTCCTTCTCCTGTTCCCTGATCTTTCGGTCGAGCGACGTCCTGGAAGGCCTCCTCGCGGGACGTTTCTCCTCGCCGTCGGCGTGCCTACTCTGCTTTGCTCGGCTCATACAGCTCCGCCCCCTTCCGTTTCGCCTTCCTGCGGGATTTGCGGTCGGGTTTCTCGGGCAGGGATTCGAGTAGGTTGACCGACTCGGTTGTGAATCCCGTCGAGTAAGCGAGCTTCCCGTCCCCGATCATGTGGCCCAGGTAGAGCGGGATGAACTTCTCGGCGACTAGCCCCTTGGGCCTCCAGAAGCCCGCAAGCCAAAACGGCATCGAGCAGGCCATCACGGGAAGCGTCGCGTCGGCGACGGGAATGCCGAGGCCGAAGTAGGTCACGGCCGCCGCCCCGACGGCAGCGCCGAGGCCGCCGACCGTGCAGGCGAGCGTGCGGGCCGACAGCTTGCCCACGACCTTCTCGGTGTACTCGCCGATGTCCTTGTGCACTGATACGCTGAGCATGCCGGCACCCCCTTATGCCGGAAGCCAGCTCGTGTCGAGCATGCCGAAGTAAACCGCCGCCGCCACGATGATGGCGCCGCCGGCTATGGTCGAGATGGCGCTGGCTATCTGAGCGCCGCCCTGCTGCTCGCGGATCGCGAGGCCGAGGGACACGGCGCCCCACACGATGAGGAAGCCGCCGAGGAACGTGACGCACCCCGACACGAGGCTGATGATGTTTGCAAGCATGTTTTCACTTGCCTCCTTTGCATCTTCGGGCGAGTTTGGATGTGGAAGTACCGCCCTTGCTGGTAGAATCGTTTTCGGAGCCCCTACGGGGCGCTCCTTTGCATCTTGGGACGGCAGCCTGAGGGAGGGTGGAAGCTCCCGACGGCCTCTAGGCGCTTCGCGTGGCCGTCCCGTCCTTCTCATTGCTCCTCGCTCTTTCCCGGCTCGTACGGCTCGCAGATAGCGCCGTCATGTCCGGGATGCACCTCCTTCCATCGCGGATGCCTCTCGATGTCGTACTTCCTGTCGCGCAGCGGGTCGGTGCCCGCTATGAGCACGATCGCCTCGTCGCGGGGCATCTTCCCGACCTCGGCCGACTGGATCAGGTCGCGTTCGACGACGTTCCAGTTGCGGGTCGACGAGTTCATGGTTCCGCGGCTCTCGTTGAACGTGAGGATCGAGACCGTCTCCTTGCCGGCCATCTCGGATATCTCGCGGTTGGTCTCGTTCGACTTCCCGCCGAGGAACAGCGTCGTGTCGCAGCAGTCGACGATGGTCTGGGCCGTCTCCTCGCTGTAGTTGGCCTTCAGCTGGGCTATCGACTGCAGCACGACCGAGATCGACATGTTCCGGCTGCGGACGACCGCGGCCATGGACTCGATGTCGGGGATCTTGCCGATGTTGGCGAATTCGTCGAACAGGAACGTGACGGGCCTGGGCAGGCTCCCGCCGTGCTCGGCGAGCGCTTTGTCGCACAGGAGGTTCATCGTCTGCCACATCATGATTGCGAGCAGGAAGGAGTAGGTCTTCCTCGTGTCGGACATGATGGCGAAGACCGCGATCTTGCGGCCCCCGTCGCCCATGCAGTCGAGCTCCATCTCATCGTGGGACAGCACCTCGCGCACCTGGGGTATCGCCACGGGCTCGAGGCGCGTGTTGTAGCTGATGAGGATCGATTTGAGGGTCTTTCCAGCCGCGTCCTTGAACATCTTGTAGTGCAGCAGGCTGAAGTCGTCGTCGACTTTCACGGGCTTGCCGATCTCCACGTAGCGCCATCTGGACGACTGTC
>JAGAWD010000348.1 GCA_017941585.1 Olsenella sp.
CATCGCCGAGGTCACGCGCCAGCTGCTCGACAAGCCCACCATCGGATGCACCGCATGCCGCTACTGCGTGGACGGATGCCCCATGCAGATCGAGATCCCCGAGCTCTTCCGCGCCATGAACGCGGCGACGCTCTATGGCAACGGCATGCGCCCGCGCGGCCACTACAAGCAGGCCACCTCAGGCGACCACGGCCGCGCGAGCGACTGCATCGCCTGTGGCGCCTGCGCGGTGAGCTGCCCGCAGCACCTGCCCATCCCCGACCTGCTCGTGCAGGTAGCTCAGGAGTTCGACGGTGAGTAGGGCAAGGGCGACGGACTTCGGCGACGCCGCAATCGGCATGTGGGACGCTTGGTCGCGCGCTAGGGCTGGCATCCCCGCAAACGACCCCTGGCTCGACCAGTTCGACGCAGACCTTGATGCCCGCCGTGGCCAGCCCATCCTCGACCTCGGCTGCGGCATCGGAGCCGACACCCGGTGGCTGCTCGAGCGCGGATACGGTGTGCTCTCCGCCGACTACTCCCGCGAGGCCTTGAGGTCGGTGGATGAGCACCTGCCAGAAAGCAAAACGGCATGGGTGGACATGCGCCGGCCGTTCCCGTTCAAAACCGATTCGTTCGGAGTTGTCGTGAGCAGCATGGCACTCCACTACTTCGACGAGGCGACCACGCATGCCCTCACGGATGAGATCCGGCGTATCCTCATGCCGGGTGGCATCTTGCTCGCGCGCGTATCCAGCGTGAACGACGTGAGCTACGGCGCCGGCAGCGGACGCGAGGTGGAGCCAGGCTATTTCGATCATGGCGGCTACGCACAGCGCTGCCTCACCGAGCACGACGTGCGACGCTTCTTCGGGAGGATCGGGAGCCTTCAATTCTTCGAGGACGCGATGACCCGTCCCGAGCCGTACTACTCCCGTCCAAAGGTGATGTGGACCATCCGTGCTGAGAAGGCGGGCCCCGCCACCGAAAGCCTGTGACAAAAGCCTAACGAAGTTGCAAGCGTCGGCTCTCATTGCAACCTAGACTTTCCCCGACTGAGAATCGACGATCCAAGTGGTTGGAGCACAGCATGTTCATAGATCCCACGATGGTGGCGCTCGCGTTCTGCATTGGCATCCTCGGCGCGATGTTCGGTGGCATCCAGACGTTCATCTGCACGGGGTTCGCCGGCATAGTCGTGTTCGTGCTGCGGGCGGCCGGAGCCGAGGTCGGGCTCCTTGGTCAGGACGTCTTGAACACGCTCCTGCTACCCGCCATCATATTCAACGGCGCCGGACTCTCCACGGCGCTGGCAGCCATGCGCCATCCCGGCGAGCTGGACGGCTGGGACATCACGAGGTCCCTCATCTTCCTGCACGACGTCCCCGTCATGCTCACCGGAGGGCTCGGCGGGGCGGTGGGCTACCTCGTATTCACGCTTGCGAGCCAGCTCGGACTGCCGGCAGACGCGGGCTCGTTCAGCGTAATCGTCGTGGGCGTAGTCGGGCGCATGCTTCTGGGAACGGGACGTAAGTGGAACCCAAACGCCTCGGAATACTACCGCGAGCAGGGCGTCGAATACTGGGTCTTCCAGACCGTCAACGCAACGGCGATGGCCGTGGTCACGGCACTGCTTCTCAAGGAGGCGGGTCCTGAGTTCTACGGGCTGGGGTTCTCGGTGTCCGCGGCGCCGCTCATATTCGGCTATGCCGGAGGCGGCCAGAAGGTGCCCACCACCCACCAGATCACCAACATCGTGGGTGTGACCATGGGACTCACTGGTGGGAACGTGGCAGTATCGGTAGCCTTCGGCCTGCTCTCCAACTTCATCTACCTTATCTTTGCGAAGTACTTCAACGAGGAATGCTCCACCCACATCGACCCTCCCGCCGTGGCGATTGAGCTTGTCACGCTCATCTTGGGAATCGTGTTCTGATGTATGGCAAGATACAACGAGACCCGGTTTCGTCCGCACAAAGGGACAGGTGAGCAA
>JAGAWD010000349.1 GCA_017941585.1 Olsenella sp.
GCCGGCGCAAACCGAGAGGCGCATAAGCACTAACTTCATCTGACGCGCGGGGCAGTGTACGCGCGAGGCCATTCTGAGCGATCAGCGGATGTATTCGGAACTGATTTGCGTTGCCCGCCATCCAGCAAAAGGTTTCGAAAACGAGACATGCACAAGGCAAAGGAGTGACCATGGATAAGGAACTGCTTGACTATACTGCCCAGAAGGTCGAGGAGCTGCTGGCGGCTCCGTCGAGCTCGCAGGTGACGCGCGACGCGGCCCAGGCCTGGAAGGATTCCGTCGAGGCGGGTGCCGATGCCGACGCGGCAACCGCCGAGCTGCTTGACGCCATCGACCGCCATCACACCACGATCGACGAGCTCATCGCCTTCGCCCAAGGTGCCGCGAAGGACGTCATGGGCGAGGAGTATGCCGCCAACATGCTGGCGCACGCGCTCGATATCAAGGAGCAGGGTGCCAAGTACTGTGACTGCGCCGCATGCACTGCCGCGCACGAGCTGCTCGCCAAGCACGGTCGTCCCGTACAGTAGCGCCCCCCACGGTGCGGAGCGAGGAAAGGCTCCGTGCCAGACACCCATAGGGTGTGAGTAGGGCCTAACCTCACGCTATCCCGATGCCAAGCGTCGCGCCTCGAGCCGCTCGCAAGTCAGAGCGACCGAGGCGCGGTGTCATGCGAATCGTTACAAAGAAAGCGCAGGTAAGACGGCACCTATCCCCAAAACTAACCTACCATGTGATAGGTTTTTGCGGCACGATGATACTGGCTTGCTGTCAGTGTCCGGACCCAAGGCATGTAGCGGGGTGATCCTCATGAAGAGGCTGCTGTCGTGTTCGCTCTCGTTCGTCCTGGCGTTGTCGCTTGTGCCGACCCCCGCGTTGGCGGAGGCACTTGCGGAGATGGGCGTGACGGGCCAGTCGGCAACGGTCGAGGGTTCGGCGAATCCGGAAGTTGCTTCGGCTTCCGACGAGACGCCTGTCCCGGAGGCCGTGGAAGGGCAGGGGCCAGAGCGGACCTCCGAGGCCACGTCGGATGCCGCGTCGCTGGGCGAGAAGAACGCGAGCGACTCGTCGACCTCCGATCAGGGCAAGTCGGAGGGGCAGCCAGAGACAAGCCAGGCGCAGCAGAACGTCGCGTCCGTGGAAGGCGCCGACGATGCCAAGGGAGCCGGGGACTCCGAAGTGTCCAAGGACGCCGATGCTCCCAAGGATGGTACTGTGTCAACACCCGGTAAGGAAGGGGTTGCTCAGGATGCAGATCCAGTAAGTCCGCCCCTGACCGCTCAGGATAATGATCCTACGGGCGAAATATATGACATTCCCGGCACGAGGTTCGTGTGGGTCGATCAAGACGCCCAGATCGAGTACACCTGCTATGTGACCAACTCAAAGGCTGACGGCAACGGTGGGATTGCCGTCAAATACATCTACTACGTGGGAAATGACAACCCCGAGGACGGTTCGCTCGAGGTCACCATCCCCAGCACCATCGAGGGATACAACGTGGTGGAGCTCGGCTACATGGTGAGTGGTGGCGAACGCCTGGAGATCAACAGGGCAATCGGGGTCATCAACGTTCCGGCGACGGTTGCCACCGTCAATCGCATCGATGACTTCACGGGATCGCTTCGGGCGATTGTCTTTGATGCCAATGCGCCGGTTACCGAGATTCCCGACGGTTTCCTCTTCCGCTACGGTGCCAGTGGCTACAGCCATCTGGAGCGCGTAGTGCTTCCCAATCGCGTCGAGCGCATCGGCAAGCGTGCCTTTGCCTGGAATCTCGACCTTGCCAGCGTGAACATGCCCAGGAACCTCAAGACCATCGACGACTGTGCCTTCGCCGAAACCCATCTCGCGTCCATCGACCTGCCGGATGGCCTCGAGACCATCGGGCGAGGCGCCTTTACCTCGCACGCGAGCAAGGAGTACGGCCAGGACGAGCACTCTGGCGTGATAACGGCAACCTCCCTCGTCATTCCCGATAGCGTGACGAGCATTGGCGACTTTGCCTTCGCCAGCGTATATGACCAGCGTTATCAGGGCGGTGACGACTACTCGTTTGGCGACTACCCCAACCCGCAGACCACAAGCTACGAGACCATCACTCTTGGTTCGGGCCTGAAGCATATCGGCGACTACGCGTTTGCAAACTCGAGCGCCACGAGCATCGTCCTGCCGACGGCGCTCGAGGAGATGGGCGAGTATGCGTTTGCCGAGAGCCCCCAGCTCCAAAGCGTCTCATGGAGCGATCCCGACACCGCCAAGCTCGGGTCCATCGGCGCTTACGCCTTCACGTACAGCCCGAATCTTCGGCGCGTCGACCTGCCGGTGGGAATCGCGTCCATTGGGGAGGAGGCCTTCTGCCACTGCGATTCCCTGCGCGACGTTGCGTTGCCGCCCGGCCTTGTGAGCTTGGGGAAAAACGCGTTTTCGTACTGCGGCTCGCTGGAGACCGTGAGCATCCCGGGGTCTCTCGAGGAGTTTGGCTCGTATGCCTTCAAGAGCTGCACGTCGCTGGATGACCTGACCCTGGGCGAGGGGCTCCAGACCATCGGGGCGCACGCCTTTGAGGGCTGCACGAGCCTCAAGAGCGTCACCATCCCGCGCAGCGTGAGCCTCATCAAGGCCTACGCCTTTGGCGGCTGGTACTGGGGGTACAACTACCAGAGTCACCATGACGAGTACGGCAGCGGCATCGAGGACCTCACCATCCTGGGAGGCAACGTCCCGCTCACCATTGGCCCCGGCGCCTTCACGGCATGCCATGGCCTCAGCGGAAAGACCGTCGTCCTGCCCAAGCGCGTGAGCAGGCTCGCTGGCGGCGCGTTCCTCTTCGTCACAGATGCCACCATCGTCATCCAGAACCCCACCATCGAGCTCTTCGACCAGGGCGAGGGACTGTTCGAAGGCCATGACACCCTCGTCCACTATTGGTTCGGGGCGTCCTTCCAGTCGCGGGAAGACGCGCTCGTCTTCAGCGACGACCCCATTGAGGACGACGACGGCTACGGCGTTTCCATGCCCGACCCGTGGGGGAGCACCGATACCGTGCAGATTACCAAGTACATGCCCAAATACAGCGGCACGGTGGTGCGCTACCCGAACACGCTCACCCGCGATACGTCCCCCACGTTCTGGCTGTACAAGCAGAAGGTCGAGGAGTACAAGGCCAACCCCAACGGCGACGGCACGCGCTGGCCGAGCTTCGAGGCTGTGGAGGTAGAGGACGAGCCGGGGCAGGAGATCGACGAGCCGGTGAAGGTGGACGGCGCCGGTCGCCTCGAGGTGATAACCAACGGCAGTTCTGGCATAGGCGCAAACGTCTGCGTCTTCGATGCCGAGGGCAACCTCGCCGCGAGCGCGCAGTCCCAGGGGCGCTACGCGCTCGTCACGGGCCTTGCGCCGGGGAACTACACGGTGGCGGCCTTCGCGCGAAACGGCTACTTCTCTGCGGTAGGCAGCCTGGACGGCTTCGCCACGCTTGGCGTGGACAGCGACGACTATGCGCAGGCGACGGTGACCGTCGAAGCGGACAAGGACGCCTCGCTCGAAATCATCGTTCCGAAGATGGACACCGCCGCGGCGACCGGACTCGTGGAGAAGTCCAGCGTCGCCATTTCGCAGACGCAGACATACAAGGGCAAGTCGTTCTTCGCCACCGTCAGCTTCAAGATGGCGGCCGGCAAGACGGCAAGCAGCCTCAAGGTCAAGCTTCCCAAGGGTCTCGACGTTACGTCGGTCTCCTCGGCTAAGCACAACTACGGAACGGGTGGCTACGACGTCGGCACCCGCACGCTCACGGTGCCGCTCGACCCCGCAGACTCGCAGAACGGACGCATCTACGTTGGCCTTGTGGCTACCGAGACGGGCATGCATGCGGTGAGCGCATCGGTCGAGTCGGGCGGCACCACCGTGCCCATCGGCGACGGCACGACCACGACGCGCGCCCTCTCGCTCGACCTGCCCACCATTCCGGTAAAGAACAAGTCCTTCTCGGCGGGCGTGCACGCCGCGC
>JAGAWD010000350.1 GCA_017941585.1 Olsenella sp.
GCGGGGTTCGTCGAGTACGGGAGGAACCCCCGGGGCTTCCGCACGCGCCAGGGCGGCTGGCAGGAGCTGGTGCTCATGCGGCTCGAGCTGGACGAGTGAGGATGCCATGCCGCTACTCCATAAAAGAGAGAGGGCTTGTAAGACGATGCGTTGCGCTGCCTGTGCTCCAGGGAGCATGGCAAATGCGGTCACGATAGGCAGAATAGCGCTTAGCTTCGCATTGATGATGCCGGTCGCCTTCTCTCCGGCGTTCTTTTTGGTCTACGCCCTTGCCGGGCTAACGGACATGCTCGACGGGTATGTGGCGAGAAGGGCCAACTCAGTAAGTGAGCTTGGGGCCAGACTCGATAGCATTGCTGACCTCGCTCTGGCCGTGGTTTGCTTGGAGAAAGTGCTCCCCGTCATAGACGTGCCCGCATGGCTGTGGGCGTGGATTGCCGCGATAGCCCTTGTGAAGGCAGCGAACGTGGCAAGTGGCCTCGTGGTGGAGAGACGTCTTGTCATGCCCCATACCAGTGCAAACAAGGTCGCGGGGCTCGTGGTGTTCCTCGTTCCCTTCGCCATCCCTCTCTTCGGCATCGCCGCGCCTTCCATCATCGCGTGCACAGTGGCTACGTTCGCCGCGGTCCAGGAGGGGCACCTGATCAGGTCGGGTTCCTTTAGCCCGGTGGTTGGGGATTAGCCGATGAGATCCGGTGATGCGTCGGCAGTACGAAGAAATCGAAGGCCGCCTGGTCGTGCTGCTGTCCAGCTGTGCAGTCGGGAGGATCAGCCACATGGGCAGTACCGCCGTGGACGGCATTTGGGCCAAGGACATCGCCGACGTTATGGTCGAGCTTTCCAGCCAGTCAGACTTGGATAAGGCGGCAGAGACGCTCGAGCGTTCCGGCTTCAACATGAGGTCCGACGAAGGGGAGTGGGTCTCGCTCTTCAAGACTGCACATAGTGACATGAACGTGGTACTGTTGTTATAAGCATGCGAGGCAACGGGCCTCGCGGCGACGGCCATCCAAGGGGATGTCTTTTTGGTCATTGTTCTGTAGGGAACGCTAAAACCTAACGCTTTGAGAGGGCGCGGACGGCGCCCGTGGTTTGATGCGTTCCGAATCCCTTCACACATGCGGATTCTCACAGAAAAGGACAAGACCATGAACTACCCGAAGGCAGACACCTTCCCTCAATCCGTCATGCGCGAGCGCAGCATGGGTCCCAACCCGCTCAAGCTCTGCGAGGAGCTGCTCGGGCTCGCCGACATCCCCGCGGGCTCCGTCGTGCTCGACCTCGGCAGCGGCGCCGGGCTCACGAGCGCCCTCATGGCGCGTGCGTGCGGGTATGTTGTCTACGCCGCCGACCTCTGGAGCGATCCCTCCGACAACATGCGCTTCTTCGAGGAATGCGGGCTCACCAACCGGCAGGCCGTCCCGCTCAAGGCGGACGCCACCGCGCTTCCCTTCGCCCACGGGTTCTTCGACGCCGTCGTGAGCGACGACTCCTACAACTACTTCGGCCGCGACGCGCGCTACCTCTGCGAGCACCTGCTGCCGCTCGTCAGGCGCGGCGGAGAGCTGCTCTTCGCCATACCCGGCATGGCGCGCGACCGCCACGACGACCTGCCCGCGTGCCTGCTCGCGTCCTGGACGCCCGAGCAGCTCGACTACATGCACGACATCGGCTGGTGGCGCGCCAACATCTCCCAGACCGAGGGCGTCGAGATCGTGGACATGTGCGAGATGGCATGCACGCGCGAGGCGTGGGCCGACTGGCTCGAGTGCGACAACGAGTACGCCGCAGGCGACCGCGCGGCCGTCGAGGCCGGAGCCCTTACCTACCTCAACACCATCGCCGTGAGGCTCAGGCGCAGGTAGCGCAAAACCCCAGCTAGAGAGCGATGACACGGGCCGTGTCGCCGACGTGACGGCACGGCTCTTTCCCGGTGGCCCCATGGCGGGTACCTTCGCCTTGCCATGGGTCCACCGACGGAGAGGAGAATCATAGTGAGAGAGATGACAAAACCGAGAAGGGACCTCGTTACAGGGACGGCGCTGCTCGCCGCATTCGTGCTCTGGACGGCGCTGGTGCAGCTCGTGGACGTGCAGCCGGTCGGGCAGAACGGCACGTGCGTCGGACTCGCGGCATTCAACGTATGGTTCCACGGCCTGACGGGCGTGCACATGGGGATATACACGGCTACCGACTGGCTCGGTCTCGTGCCGGTGGCCGTCTGCCTGGGGTTCGGGGCGCTGGGCGCCGTGCAGCTCGTCAGGCGCAGGAGCCTGCTCGGGGTCGATGCAGAC
>JAGAWD010000351.1 GCA_017941585.1 Olsenella sp.
ACCTCCCCTCGGACGGAACCCCCATCGTCTGCCCCCTCAACATGGGAAACGGAAGCTACGCTTTCCGCATCATGCGCAACACAAGCGGCACGAACTACGTAGAAACCACCGCCGCAGAGGCACAGGTGAGCCTCGAGAGCGACATCGCACCCTACCTCAGGCCAAACGTGTTCTGCAACTACACAAAGGAGAGCGCGTGCGTGGCAAAGGCCCGCGAGCTGGTGAGCGGAGCTTCCAACCAGGGCGAGGCAGTCAAGGCCATCTGCACGTATGTCGTCGAGAACGTCTCGTATGACACCGAGAAGGCCGAGTCGCTCTCGGGCAAGTCGGGTTACATTCCCAACCCGGACGAGACGCTCTCCTCGCGCAAGGGCATCTGCTTCGACTATGCATCCCTCGGCTGCGCCATGCTCAGAAGCGTGGGAATACCAACTCAGATCGTCACGGGCTACGTCTCTCCCGGCGACATCTACCATGCCTGGGTTATGGTTTATATTGATGGCAGCTGGCAAAGTGCGCAGTTCTCTGTCGACCCAAACACGTGGAGTCGCGTTGACCTTACGTTTGCGGCCGCATCCGATGCCGCGAACTTTGTGGGAGATGGCAAGACGTATACTAATCGGTATCTTTATTGATGATTTGCGGCGATCGGTCGCGCAATCATGCGTAAGGGGAGGATGGATTCGATGGCTGAAACCTTGCTGGAAAGCAGCGCTCTCAGTGCGTTTTGTGGCAGCATGGCAAGCATGCTCTCGGCTGGTATTCAGATAGACGAAGCAGTGCACATGCTCTCGGACAACCAGAGCGACTCTCACTTCAAGTCCGTCTGCAAGAATCTCTACACCCACCTCATAGACGGCAGCGGGCTGGCCGACTCGATGCAGGCCACCCACGGCTTTCCCGACTATGCCGTTGAGATGGTCCGCGCGGGGGAACGTTCGGGGCGCACCGAAGACGTGCTCAAAAGTCTCGAGACGTACTACGAAGAGGAGAGCTCGGCCTTTGCGAAGCTGCGCTCCGCAGTGAGCTACCCCGCCGCACTCCTGTGCATCATGGCCGTCATCCTCGCTTTCACCGTCATCATAATCCTGCCCGTCTTCATCAGCGCCTACGAGAACATCTCAGGCTCGTTCACGGCGGGCTCGTTCGGCGCGGTCGGCGCCTCCGTCGCAATTGGGTGGGTTGCGCTCGTCGTAACCATCCTGCTCGCTCTCGTCGTGTTGATTCTCACCGTCATGAGCTCGACCGAGCGAGGGCGACTGCGCACCATCAAGTTCTTTGAAAACTTCGGCCCCACTCGCGAGGCCATGTACGAGCTTGCGCTCGCGCGCTTCACCTCCGCGCTCTCTACCTACGTCTCCTCCGGGCTCGACACCGAGACGGCAACCGAACGCTCAATGTCGCTCGTGACCAACTCGACGCTGCGCAAGAAGCTCGAGCTCGCCTATGCAGACATGACGAGTGTGGAAGAGCCTCTCAGCCTCGCACAGGCAATCGCCAAGCACGAGATCTTCGAGCCAATCTATGCGCGCATGATGCAGGTCGGCACCTCGACCGGCAGCATCGATCAGATCCTGAGCCGACTCTCTCACATCTTCTTCGACGACGCTCTTGATCAGGTGGACGCCCTCATATCCCGTATCGAGCCCCTGCTTGCGGCCTTCCTCACGCTGGCCGTCGGAGCAACGCTGATTTCCGTCATGTTGCCCCTCATCGGCATCATGCGCTCGATAGCCTAAGGTGGGGATCGGCCATGTATCATGAACAGACGACCGAGCGGATAAGGGCGCGCAGACGGCGTTGGATCGTTTTGGCGCTCGTCGTTGTCATCCTCGTCGTGGCACTGTCCACCGGCTTCTACTTCTTCCGGAGGAATGCTCGGGAGCAGGGCGCGGCTGCGCTGCGCAACACCATACTCGAGACGGCCAACCGCTGCTGCGCGGTCGAGGGCTCCTACCCCTCGTCTCTCTCGTACCTCGAAAAGAACTACGGCCTCGTCGTCAACCGCAGCGACTACGTGGTCACCTATGAGTCCTATGCGGGCAACGTTGTCCCAACCGTGGTGGTGGTGGCGCGATGAAAGAGAACGACGAGCAGGACAAGGTGCTCGAGGCCATTGCGTCGAGCACCAAAGCGGGTACCACCAGCAAGAACGGCCCGATGGGCGTCTTCCTCATGGTCCTCTTTGCGGTCTTCGTCGCAATCGACCTGATCGCCATAGGATCGGCGACGATAACCTATCGCTCGTTGCACGACATGCAGGTTGCAAGCGAGCAGGAGTCGCTATCGCTCGGCCCGGTCCTGAGCGCCATCCGCGCGAATGACGCGAACTCCTCGATTGCGCGAGGCAAGGGTCCCGAGGGTGATGCGCTCGTCGTTGTCGAAGTGACCGACACGGGCACGTACGAAACGCGCATTTACCTCCATCAGGGAAGACTCGTCGAGGAGTACGCACTTCAGGGGGCGCCCTACACCCCCTCGAAGGCAACCGACCTCGGCTCGTCCTCCTCGTTCTCCTTCACCTATGATGATGGGCTTCTGTCCATCAGCACCGACAGGAGCGTCGCCAAGGTGGCGCTGCGCAGCGTGCAGGGAGGTGCGTAGGATGGCAACAGGAACCATGAGCGCGCGGCGCGACAACATGGCCTTTCTCGTTGAGGCGCTCGTCCTTCTTGTGGTACTCATGGCATCGCTCGCCGTGTTCACGAACCTCTTTGCGAGCGCCCAACGCGAGGGGCGCCACAGCGCACGCACGACACACGCAATAATTCTTGCAACCAATGCCGCGGAGGCCTTTTCGGCGGATCCACAAGTGGGTGAGGTGACGTCCTCCTCGGACGGCATGCGCGTGTCCTGCAACGCCCAGGCGGAGCCATCCGGGCCGGGCAAGATGTATCGAGCAGAGGTCACCGTAGTGGAAGAGGATACCGGCGAAACGCTCTACACAATTGAGACCGCTCGCTACGTGAGGGGTGATGCATGATGCAGAAGCCTTCTCAGTCGGGCAACATGCGCATAGGCCTACTTACGATCCTGACCCTTATCATCGTTATCGTACTCTCCGTGCTGGCCGTGCTCGAGATTTCCACCGCACGCGCCATGTCCGCGCTAACGCAGCGCCAGTCAACCATGACGAGCGAGGCATACCAGGCCGAGGTGGCGGGACAGACGCTCCTCGCCAGCATCGATGCGCAATTACAGCAGAGCAGGACCGAGGGAAGAACGCGGGACGCGGCGCTGAACGCACTCTCGCCCAAGCTCACGGGGTTCTCGAGCGTTGCCTCGACAAAAGACGTCACGGTCGTTACCAAGCTAAACGGAACGAACGTAGATGCCACCGTTACCACCGCAAATGGCCGCACCCTCAGCATCTCAGTCGCCATCGGGGAGGACCTCTCCTACGATGTCACGAGCTGGAGGCTGGCAGCCGTGGCCGCCAACGAAGCCGAGGGGCCCTCCCTTTGGACCGGCACCTCGTCAAACTAGAGCAGGAGGAGATTCATGCAGCTCGAAGTCATACTGAAAGACATGATCGAAAAACAGGCCTCTGACATCTTCGTCATCGCAGGACTTCCCCTCTCGTACAAGTGCAGCGGCCGTCAGTTCCGCACCGAAACCAACCGCCTCATGCCGGCCGACACCGAGGCCCTCGTAAGGGAGATCTACGACCTTGCCTCGCGTGACTTCACCCACTTCGAGCAAAACTACAATCACGACGAGGATTTCTCGTTCTCGATTGCCGGGCTCGGACGCTTCCGCGCGAACGCCTTCCGCCAGCGCGGATCGTATGGAATGGTCATCCGCGTGATCCCCTTCGGCCTCCCCGATCCCACGGAGTTCGGCATTCCCGAGGAGGTCCTGAGTCTCTCGAGGTTCAAGCGCGGGCTCGTGCTCGTCACGGGCACCGCAGGCGCAGGCAAGTCGACCACGCTCGCGTGCATGGTCGACCGACTCAACCACGAGCGCAGCGGCCACATCGTCACCATGGAGGATCCCATCGAGTACGTGCACCAACACCGTGAGTGCATCGTTACCCAGCGCGAGGTTCCCACCGACGTCGCCACGTACTCCGAGGCCCTGCGCTCCGCGCTGCGCGAGTCGCCTGACGTGATCCTCCTCGGCGAGATGCGCGATCGTGACACAATGGCCACCGCAGTGACCGCCGCCGAGATGAGCCAACTCATACTCTCCACGATGCACACGTCAAGCGCCTCGACGACGGTAGACCGCATCGTCGACACCTTCCCCGCAACGCAGCAGCGCCAGATTCGCCTTCAGCTCTCAATGGTGCTTCAGGCCGTGGTGAGCGAACAGCTCGTTCCGACGGTTGACGGAAAGATCGTCCCCGCATTCGAGATTATGGTGTGCAACCCCGCCATCAGGAACCTCATTCGCGAGGAGAAGACCTACCAGGTCGATTCGATCATGGCCGCATCCTCGAACGCCGGCATGCGCACGATGGACCAGAGCCTCTTCAAGCTCGTAAAGGACGGAACCGTCGCCAAGGAGGTCGCCATCCAGCATGCCATCCACCAGGAGGCGCTCGAGAACCGATTTGCCGCAGCCGGGCTGTAGCTCGAAAGGCATCTTGCGACAGACTGCCGCCCGATCAACCTACACTGACCGGCCCACGCCAAAACACATGGCATGGGTCGGTCAATTGTTTCCAGCGCGGTATTTTTCCCCTTAGCCCATGCGCGTCGCCGCAAGGCGCGCTACTCTTGTTTGCACGCATCGGTCCATCAGTCCATGTGAGAGGAAGCAAACCATGACTCATGCGAAGAACCTGTACCTATACAAGCGAGAGGGCGCCTACATCCCCCGCATTGCCGCCGTGCACGATCTCTGCGGCTACGGCAAGTGCTCCCTTGGCGTGGCGATTCCCGTCCTGTCAGCCGCCGGGTGCGACGTGTGCCCCGTTCCCACCTCGCTCTTTTCTGCCCACACGAGGTTTCCGACCTTCTACATGCACGACACCACCTCGATGCTCGACGATTACCTCGACGCGTGGGAGGAGGAGGGCATAGAGCTCGACGCGGTATACTCTGGGTTCCTTGGGTCTGCAGAGCAGGTGGCCGCAATCAGGAGAATCTACGGCTCTCATCCGGACGCCCTGCGCATCGTCGACCCCGTCATGGGAGACGCAGGGAGCATGTACCCAACCTATACCGACGAGATGTGTCGCGCCACCACAGAACTCGTGGAAGGCGCCGACCTGCTCCTGCCCAACCTCACCGAGGCTTCGATTCTCACGGGCATCGAGTATCGCGGCCAGGACGTCGGCGCGGATTTTGTCGAGCGCAACATGGAGAAGCTTCTGGACATGGGCGCGAAGACAGTCGTCATCAAGGGCATATCGCACGGTGACGGACTCATCCGCAACTATGTTTCGGGCGTCGACTTCGACACGGTTGAAATTGCCTCCGAAGAGCTTCCCTACATGCTTCATGGCACCGGCGACCTCTACGCCTCGGCAACGCTTGCAGCCGTCATGGCCGGGAAGTCCCTCTATGAGGCCGTCTCGTTCGCCGGCACCCTAGTGCACGACGCCATGATCGTAACGCGAGAGCAGCCCGACTTCGAGGTGCGCGGTGTGAGCTTCGAGAGCATGCTCGGTGAGGTGACCGATCTCATCGCCCGCTAGTTGGACGCGCCTTCGGATGAGGATGCGCCTGTAGCGGATGCGTCGGCAGACGCGGATGGGGCTGTGGGCGCATCACTCGCGGCATCGGCCTTCGAGGCATCCTTGGATCCCGTCGCGTTCTCCTTGTCGGACGACTTGTCGGAGCCCTTGGTCGACTTGTCGTCACCGAGCACCGACGAGAGGATTGCAGACGGCGTGAAGGACGACGTGACGTTCTCGCGAAGCTGCTCCTGCATGCTCTGGTCGACGCCGGCAATCGTACAGTTGAAGCGTACGCCACCACTCTCGGTGGTCGTCTTCGTCCAAATGAACGTCATGATGGTTTTGATCTCGCCTTTTGGCTTGAGGAAGCCGAAGAGCTGGGATGTCTCATAGGTGCCGTCAGCGGCGACGTGCACGTTGACGTGATAGATCAACGTGTTGATATTGGGGTTGAGAAGCGAGTTGACCGCAAGCGCCGTCGCCTGGATCTGCGAACCGGCAAACGCCTCGAGGGCATCCTTCGAGCTGGTGTCCGTGACCGTGACCTCTATGCGATGCGTGTTCTCGTCTGCCTCCTGAACGGAGAAGTCCTCCGGGAACTGCGTGAACCCGTTGCCCCACTCGACGCCGCCGCGAAGCGCGGACGCCACGTTGGTAACGTTTGCCGCCTCGGCAAGGTTTGCCGTGCTCGCGCGACGCGCGAAACCGTAAGTCACCTGAGAGACCACGACGATCGCAAGGAATATGACGACGAAGCCAACGGCGGTCTTGGTGATGACCTTCTCGACGTTGGAACCAGAGGGATCGGCATCCGAGAGCGGGTCGATGTCGACGCCCTGGCCAACTTCCTTACGACGCTTGCGCTGCTTGCGCGCCGTTTCCTCGTTAGTGTGGCCCGTCTCGTCAACGGTCGCAAAGAGCTTCTCGGCCTCTTCCGCCGTAAGTGCGCCCCTCTGGATGCGAGCGCGCTCTCTCCTCTGTGCCATATGGTCTCTTCCTGCCATCCTATTATGAGAGGCCGTCCGCGAAACGTGCGAAGCGACCGTAGCGTGCGCACCCAACAGTATAAGCAAGCAGCGCAAATCATGCCGCGCTCATATGAAATCATGTCAGAATCATACGAAAAGACCCGTCGGGGGGATGCGGCGCGTCAAGCAACCCGCTAGTCATCCGCCGTCAGGCGATGCGCGACTGCGTCGCAGATGAGCGCGCCAACCACGGTTTTCGCATCCTCGATTTTGCCGTCGAGCACGGCGTCGACGAATTCGGACAGATCTGCCAGGTCGACGTTGATGAACTCGTCGGCATCGGGGTCCGACCCGGCGAAGGTCAGACCGGTCGCCATGTAGATGTGGATGAGCTCGTCTGCAAAGCCGCATGACGTGGCAATCGTTGTGAGAAACGCGATCTTGTCCGCACGCATGCCCGTCTCCTCGAGCAGCTCGCGCTCGGCGCAGGAAAGCGGGTCCTCTCCGGGGTCGAGCTTACCCGCGGGAATCTCGACAGTGACGCGTCCGAGTGCCGTACGATACTGGCGCACGAGGCAGATTCGACCGTCGTCCGTAAGCGCAACGACGGCGACGGCGCCGGGGTGGCGAACGACGTCTCGGATGGCGTTGCGGCCGTCTGGTAACGTGACCCCCAGCCGGTCGACGTTGAAGATTCTCCCCTTCCACGCCACGTCCTCGGAAACCACGTGCTCGGCCAGGGAGGCGTCACGCGGGTCGTCGTCGCCCAGCACCAGGCCGCGACGCTCAGGCGTACCCGAGACGTGATCATGCGCGCTGTGGTCCCCGTCGAAGGTGAAGGCGCGCGTGCTGTCCATCATGCTGTCGAGCGCGTCCTCGAGTAAGTCGTCGGTCGCCTCGAGGTTGACCTTCTCGCCCTCGCGCGTGACGTCGTATCCCGATACCTCTTCCATATGTTCCCCTCGGTTGCCTCGTTACAGGTTGGCGCGGCCTTTGATGGCCTTGATTCCAATGTCGTGACGGTAGGTCTTGCCCTCGAACCAGATCTTGTCGCAGGCCTCGTACGCCTTGTTGCGCGCGTCCTCGAAGGTCGGCGCAACGGCCGTAACGTTGAGCACACGGCCACCGTCGGTGAGGACCGCACCAGAGTCGTCCAGTCTGGTTCCCGCATGGTAGACGGTCACTCCCGGAAGGGCGTTCGCGTCATCGATACCGACAATCGCCTTGCCCTTCTCGTAGGGTCCGGGGTAGCCGGCGCTTGTCAACACGACCGAAACCGCCCAGTCGTCGTCCCACTCCACCATGGAAGGGTCGAGCGTGCCGGCATCGCAGGCCAGGAAACACTCGACGAGATCGGCCCTCATGCGCGGCAGCACCACCTGCGTCTCGGGGTCGCCGAAGCGCGCGTTGAATTCGAGCACCTTGGGGCCGTCCTTCGTGAGCATGAAGCCGCCGTAGAGGCAGCCGCTGTATGGGTTGCCCTCCGCGGCCAGCTGCGCCACGACCTTCTCCTCGATCTTGACCATCTGCTCGAGCTCGCCCGGAAGCAGGATGGGCACGGGAGAGTAGACGCCCATGCCACCCGTGTTGGGTCCACGGTCGCCATCGAGTGCTCGCTTGTGGTCCTGGGAGGTGGCGAGCGGAACGACGGTCTTGCCATCGGTGAGGGCAAGGAGCGAGCACTCGGGCCCCTCGAGCATCTCCTCCACGACCACGACGCTGCCGGCGGCGCCGAACGCGGTGAAGCACTCGTGCACGCCCGCCAAGGCCTCCTCAGTGTTGTTTGCGACGATTACCCCCTTGCCTGCCGCAAGCCCGTCGGCCTTCACGACCACGGGGCCACCGAGCTTTCTCACGTAGGCGCGGCAGGACTCCTCATCGGTGAACGCCTCGTAGGCGGCCGTCGGGACACCGGCTCGCGACATGACCTCCTTCGCGAAGCGCTTGGATCCCTCCATTTGCGCGGCACTTCCGCTCGGGCCAAAGACGGGAATGCCGGCCTCGCGCACGGCGTCGGCCACGCCGGCCACAAGCGGTGCCTCGGGGCCGATCACGACGAGCCCGATGCCATGCTCGACAGCAAAGCGGGACACGTCCTCGGGCGAGTTCTGATCGACGTCGACCCTCTCGGCGAGTTGCAGCATACCCCCGTTGCCCGGCGCGACATAGAGCCTGCCCGCACGCGGCGACTCAGCCAGTTTGGCAAGCAGCGCGTGCTCGCGACCACCCGCACCCAGAAGGAGAATATCCACCACGTTGTCAGCCATGTTGCCTCCTAGCATGGGCTTTCGCCCGTTGGCGTTTCGCAGAACAACTACTTGTTGCTTCCCTACAAGCGTGCGCCATGCGAGAGACCCGCCATGGTCGCACTCATCGTCAAGTTCGTCCCGTCTACTGCTTGAGCACCGCAGCGGCCTCCTCGGGTAAGAGCAGCTTGCTTGCCACGTACGCGATGCCGACAGCCCCCACGCCAACCTGATTGGTGGTGCTGGGATTGCTGTCGAGAACGGCCGCCCGCGTCGACTCGAACTCGTTCGTGACGAGCGGCTTCTCTATGATGGCAAGCGAGCGGGGAACCCCTGCGCTGACCTCGACGTAGGTGAGCGGACCCACCTCATGGGCATGGGCGCTCATGGTGCGCGCCATGCTCCCCGCGAGACGCGCGAGATCAGTCGATCGGAAGAGCTCCGTCGCGCGACCATCGGACCCTATCTCAAAGACGCTCCTCATGCCAAGGGCGCGCCTCTGAAGCGATCCAGCATGCCCGAGGATTCCACCCCTCTTGTGCCCCACCCCACGCGAGGGCTTCGCATCATAGGCGGGAACGAGGAGCATGTGTGCCTCCTCGGCAACACGGACCGCACGCGTGACCGCCTCGTCGACGGGCACCCCGGCATCACGATCGTTCGCAAGGCGAGCGAGCACGAGCGCGCACTTGCCCGACGTCCCCTTCGTGTCCATCACCTGGATGCGTGCGCCGCTCACCTTGCGAGCGGCGGAGACGGCAATCTCGTAGGCATCACGCATCGCAGATGACAGGTGCACGGACACTATCTCCGTGTAACCCTGCATGACGAGAGCTTCGTAGACATTGAGAAACTCCCCCTCCGACGGCGAGAAGGTGTTGATGCGCCCCTTGGCCGTGGAATAGGAGACGAAATAGTCGGCCGCATTGAGGTCGATGCAGTCCCGGTAGTTCTTGCCGCCAATGCTTACGACAAGCGGAACGAGCGCGATGCCCGCCCTCTCGAGAGTCGAAAGGGGCAGGTCGCATGCGCTGTCGCAGACTATGGCGAAGTTCTTGCGCGCCTCGGGACCCATGCTCCCCCCTAGTGCCAGTAGCGGTCGATCGTCTGGTCGCGATCGGGACCGACGGTGATGATGGACACGCGCACGCCCGCAAGCTGCTCGAGGAAGTCAATGTAGTCCTTGGCCTCTCGCGGCAGCTGATAGAAGTTGCGGATGCCCGAGATGTCGCACCGCCAGCCAGGCAGCGTCTCGTACACGGGCTTGGCATGGTAGAACACGCTCTGGTGCTCGGGCACGGTCTTGTAGACCTTGCCCTCGCACTCGTAGGCGACGCAGACCTTGATCTCGTCGAGGCAGCCCAGGACGTCGAGCTTGGTGATCGCGAGATCGGTGAGGCCGTTCACGCGGGCGGCATAGTTCACCACGACGGCGTCGTACCAGCCGCAGCGGCGCTTGCGACCCGTCGTCACGCCAAACTCGTGGCCGACCTCGCCCAGCCTGTCGCCGATCTCACCCGTAAGCTCCGTAGGGAACGGTCCCGATCCAACGCGCGTGAGGTAGGCCTTTGCGATACCGAGCACGCGCTCGATATGGGTGGGCCCGACGCCCGATCCCGTGACCGCACCTCCCGCCGTGCAGTTAGAGGAGGTAACGAACGGGTAGGTACCGTGGTCGATGTCGAGCATCGTCGCCTGGGCGCCCTCGAGCAGGATGTTCCTGCCTTGCTCAAGCTGCTCGTTCAGGAAGAGCGAACTCTCCACGATGTAGGGCCGGATGCGTTCGGCCATGGGGAGGTAGGTCTCGCAGATCTGGTCAACGGTGTACGTTGGCAGCTCGTAGACCTTCTCTAGGATGGGATTGGTGTAGGAGAGCGCGCTCTCGAGCTTCTCGCGGAAGATCTTCTCGTCAAGCATATCCTGGATGCGCAGACCCGTGCGGTTCATCTTGTCCATGTAGGTGGGACCGACGCCTCGCTTGGTGGTGCCGATGAGATTCTTTCCGAGGCGCTTCTCGTGTGCGCCGTCGAGATCCTTGTGGTAGGGCATGACGATGTGGGCGTTGCCCGATATCTTAAGGTCATCGCAGGATATGCCCTGTGCGGTCAGCATGTCTATCTCGCCGAGAAGAATCTCGGGGTCGACGATGCAACCGTTCCCGATGACCGGATACGTACCCTCGTACATAACACCAGAGGGAACCTGGTGCAGGGCGAGCTTGTGACCGTTTGCGATGACCGTGTGGCCGGCGTTCGCACCTCCGGCATAGCGACACACGACGTCGTAGTCACCGGAGATAAGGTCTGTGACCTTGCCCTTGCCCTCGTCACCCCACTGCGTACCAACGAGCACTGATGCTGGCATTGCGTCCCCTCTCGGTAAAGTGTTCTGAGCCGCAGACAAGTATACGCCGTGCGAGGGCACCGTTGCATGTGCCCGAAAGAGCACACGAGACGGATATCAGCCGCAAAGGCCATCGCGGGACCCTTGCCCGCCGAATCACGCGGTGACGTGCCAAGCCCATCGTGCTCCACTGCGTCCTACACCTGGTCGCGCGCCATTTCGACGAACTTCGTCGAGCCGGGCAGGAACACCAGCGGCACGATGTTGAGCGGGCCCGAGCGGTTCTTCGCGATGATGAAGTCTGTCACGTTCATGTCGGGGCGGTCGGGCCGCTCGGCCTCCTCCTCGGTCATCGAGCGGTCGAGCAGAATGACGACATCCGCGTCCTGCTCGATGGAGCCAGACTCGCGAAGGTCGGAGAGCTGCGGGCGCTGCCCCTTGCGATCGGTTACGTTACGATTGAGCTGCGAGAGGGCGATAACCGGGACCCCAAGGTCCTTCGCCATGATCTTGATGCCGCGCGACATCTCCGAGACCTCGGTCGCGCGACTGTCGGAGCGTCTCCCGCCGGAGGGCGGAGAGAGCAGCTGGAGGTAGTCGACCATAACCAGGCCATTCTTTTTGTCCTTGAGCATGCGTCGCGCCTTTGCCCTGATCTCGGTAACCGTGGTACCCGGCGTGTCATCAATCAGTATGTCGAGGCTGGAAAGACCGTTGATAGCCTCGAGGATGGTGTCCCACTGATCGTCCTTGATGCTTGCCCCGCGGATGGCCGAGAGCGGAATCCTGGCCTGAGCGGAAAGGAGGCGCTGCGCGATTTCGGTCTTGGACATCTCAAGCGAGAAGAAAGCGACCGACGCGCCGTGCGCCGCCGCATTCGTCGCCAGATTGAGCGCGAAGGACGTCTTGCCGACGCCGGGGCGAGCGCCCACGACGATCATCTGGCCAGGCCTGAGCCCTTGCAGACTGGAGTCAATCTGCTTGTATCCAGTATTGACGCCCATGTGGCCTTCGGGATTTTGACATGCCTCTCCAAGCTCGTTGAAGAGGTCACCCATCACCTTGGAGATGTCCGAGAAAGTGTCACCAATCTCTCGGTTCGTCACGTCGCGAAGCAGGCTCTCCGCCGAGTCCACGACCTCCTTCGTGTCCTCCGGCGCGTCGAAAGCCAGAGCCGTGATCTTCGAAGACGCTGCGATTATCGCCCTGAGCGTCGCGTCGCGGTGAAGAATCTCCACGTGGTGCCGCCAGCTTGCGAGGGAGAATGAATTGGTGTTCAGGTCGAGAAGGTAGGCCATGCCCCCGACCTTTTCCAGGTCGCCCGTACTCTTTAGGTGATCGGCCAGGGAGACTGGATCCATGCCCTGACCTCGGTCCAACAGCTCTTTCATCGCGCGAAAGATCGTCTTGTGCGAGTAGAGGTAAAAGTCGGATTCTTTGAGCAGCGAGACGCACTCGTCAAGAATGTCCTGAGAGAGCAGCATGGCCGACAGCACGGACTTCTCGGCAGTCAAATCCTGTGGCATCACGCTATCCGCTGGGATAGTGGGTGCGGAGAAACTCTCGTACACATTGTCTGGCATACCGCTCGTGCTCCTTGAATCAGTGGATGAGTGCGGATGGAATGGTAGCGTAAACCGAGATTTCTGTCGTTGCTCATATACCCTATTAACAGGGTATTGTTGATAGCTATTTCCTCTAAGCGGGAGTTTTTTCACTTTTCGACGTTTTCAACAAATTTCGAAAAAAGTTTGCCGGAAAGTTTTCAACATTTGGACGCTCTTCAGGTCTTATGCGTTACTTGAGGGTTTGACGTGCACTTTTATTAAATGCTTACTACTTCAGTTATATATATTCGCAGGTAAACACAGGTGTAAATACATTTCTTTGTAAGGAAAAGCTCCCCCGAACTTGTGAAGGTTTGGGGGAGCTTACTTGTCTTTGGTAGGTGGCGACTGTTTGGTACCGTAATGCTGACCTGTGCGTTTTGTTGATATCCCCAGTTCAGCGTGGGGTACTTGTAAACAATCGAAAAGCTACTCCGCAGACTCCTCCGCAGACTCAGCAGCCTCGGTGGTCTCCTCGACGGCTTCCTCTGCCTCGGTGGCCTCCTCGGCCTCGACGGACTCCGTCTCGGTCACTCCGACGAGCAGGGTGACAGCGGCGTTGATGTCGCGATAGAAGTTGACCTCGACCTCGTGCGTGCCGGCAGTCTTGATGGCACCACCACGGACGATGCGCTTGCGGTCGATCTCAACACCGAGCTGGTTCTTGATCGCCTCGGCGATCTGGACCGGTGTGACAGAACCGAAGAGCTGGTTGTTCTCGCCCACCTTGGCGTCGATGGTAACGGACTTGCCGTCGAGCTGCTCCTTGGAGGCGTTAGCGTCGGCGATGCGCTTCTCCTCACGCTTCGCGATAACGTGACGGCGCTCCTCAAGCTGCTTGATGTTGCCCGGGGTGGCAGGCTGGGCAATCCTCTGGGGGAACAGATAGTTCTCCGCATAGCCCTGAGCGACGTCTACGATGTCGCCCTCGCCGCCTTTGCCCCTGAGCTCACCCAGAAGAATGACTTTCATGGGAACTCCTTTTGTTTGTCGGCTTGCGCCGACCCATTGCTTATCCTTGCGACCCCGTTGCGAATCCTCGCGCGTCCCGCTCAAGATCGCGGAAGTTGGCGAAGAGTGCGTCAACGAGACCTAAAACGCTCATGATGACGAACGAAACCTCGAGCCATATCATGCCAACCACAAGGAGCCCCCTCACAAAGGGACCCACGTGGTACTTCTTCGCAAACCAGACCCCTACCGCGATTCCTTGGATACAGAGGGCGATGCGGGAGGCCGTGAGAACGTTCTCCCCCACGAACTTCGCCAGCTGTGACCAGGAGGGAAGATGCGGCGCAGCGATGCTCACAACCATCCCAAGCAAGAACGCGACGCACACCCATAGCGGCACCTCGAACGACGAGAGGAATCCCTCCTTCTGAGGAACGCCCCTTAGGCGCAGCGTGATCCTTGCTGTCGCCAGTGCACATGCTACCTGCGTGATGGCGCTCACGAGATACGCCATCGGCCAGTACAACCTCATCATATCCAAGGCGCTTTCAAGACTGGCCTGGACGTTGAGGTTGGACGAGGTCTCGAATGCCTTGCCGTAAGCGCCCAGCATCTGCCCGACGTACTCGGTAAGAGACTGACCACTCATCTGGGCATACACGGCGTCTATGCCAATGAGGACGAATGCAAGCCCAATGCTCGCCAGACACACCCCACCGCTCGACGCCCGCCCGCCCAAGGCAAGTTCTGCAACCACACAGGTGGATACGGAGGTCGCGAGTACCACGGGCAGTTGAGCCACATCGAACAATGTCGCCGCCACGAGCGCCGAGAGCATGCTGACGCCGTAGGCACGCAGACGATCGTTCCGCTCGCCGGCACAGGCAGCGACGCAGATGCCGTAGGTACTAACGATGCTCGCAAGAAACGGCCTTGCGAACGCGCACGCACCTCCCGCTGCGGCCCAGCCCAAACCCTTTCTGAGCTCGCCGCAACGTTCCCCAGCCCCCTTGGGTCTCTCGTCCCTGGGCGTAGGCTCCCCTTGGATCTGGTCTAGACCCTCGGGAGCAACCGGACGTCTGCTATCGATCGTGTCGCTCAACGAAGATACGGTCTCTCGAGGCGGTACCACTAGCCGCGGTTACGGCCGCCGCGACTGGAAATCACGGCAACGGTGTACGGCAGGAGTGCCATCTCACGAGCGCGCTTGATCGCGATCGCGATGTCGTGCTGGTGCTGCGTGCAGGCGCCAGTGACGCGGCGCGGCTTGATCTTGCCACGGTCGGTCATGTACTTGCGAAGGAGCTGGGTGTCCTTGTAGTCGATGAACTCGACACCCTCCTTGCAGAACTGGCAATACTTGCGACGCGGCTGGCGCTGTTCAACTTTCCTTTGCTTAGCCATGTCTTAATGCCTTTCTAACGGTGGCCGCTCGGCCACCCCAAAACTAGAACGGAATATCCTCGTCGTAGACGTCCGCCGCCGGCGGATTCTGGACGGGGGGACGGGACTGTTGCGGGGCACGCGAGGGCGCGGGCGCTGCGTAGCTCTGATACTCGCCGCCACCTTGTTGGCCGGCGCTGCTCCTCGGGGAGAGGAACTCCACCTCGTCGACGATGACCTCGAGCTTGCTGCGCTTCTGACCGTCCTTCTCCCACTGACGCCAGCGAAGCTTGCCCTCGATGGCGACCTTGGAGCCCTTGGAGAGGAAGCGGGAGAGTGGATCGGCGCGGTTGCCGAACACGACGCAGTCCACGAAGTTGGGAACGTCCTCCCACTCGCCAGTCTGAGGGTTGCGACGACGGTCGTTCACGGCGACACCGAAGGTCAGGACCTGGGTGCCGGTGCTCGTTGCGCGCAGCTCCGGATCGCGAGTGAGGTTTCCGGAAATGTTCACCCTGTTAATGCTCACGTTGCTCACAGCCTCTCATCCATGGACGAGCACGTCCATTCTTCCAAAACTAGTCCCTATCGCTACGGCGCACGATCATGTGGCGCTTCACGGCATCGTTGATGCGGAGAACGCGGTCGAGCTCTGCGATCTGAGTGGGATCAGCGTGGAAGTCGATCAGGGTGTAGTCACCCTCGGTGAGCTTGTCGATCTCAAAGGCGAGCTTGCGCTTGCCCCAATCCTCGACGTTGTCGATCTTGCCACCGTTCTCGGTGATGGCGACGTCGATGCGCTTGGTAGCGCCGGCGCGAGCCTCCTCAGTGGCCGCGGGATCGACAAAATACAGCAGTTCATAAGCCTTCATGTGGTCACCTCCTCTGGGCTAACGGCTCCGGTTAGTGAAGGTTGCATCCGGAGCAGGAAAGGTCGGTCTAGCATGGTATCACACGTATTTGCATGTTGCGAGAGAACGCTCGCAACACCCGACCCTCCCACACACATCCCACATCTCGGCTTCAAGCATACGAGGCGTTCCCGACAAATAGCTCTCCCCGTGCCGGCCAATAGCTGCACGGGGAGAGCTTTTCGCTGGTAGATTGAAAGTGTGTGATACGCATGGGCGAAGACGAGGATGGCTTCATCGCAAAAAACACACGCGTTTAGTCTTCCGTACTCTCCTCACCTGCAGCTTTCTCAGAAGCCTCGATCTCATCGGCGGCATCAGGGCCGATGGCTTCTACCTCTCTTCCATCTAACGCAGAAGTCCCGTCGTTTCCGGCAGTTGCGTAGCCAACGCCCCCTTCGGAAGCATTGGACTCGACCTTTGCAGTCGCCTTGGAGTCATCTAGCGAGACATCCGCCGCAGACACCCCGCTCGTGACGTCTGCCTCGGACGTTGCGGGCTGCGTCAGGGAGATCTCCTCTATCACCGCCTCGTCGTCCGCAGCAATGGCCACACGCTCCTCCTCCGCCGGAGACGCTGGATTGTGGGCGACGGGCGCGACGGAATTGACGGGGGACGCGCTGGACGCCTCGTTGGTGGCAGTCGGTGCGGGCGCAGGTGCGGACGAGGCAACTGCGTTAGCCAAGCTGGGAATGGGATCCTCGCTGTTGCCCCACGAGGGAACGTCGAAGTTCCTCACCCAAAGTGCGGCCGCCGTGGTAGAGATGAGAGATGCGGCAGTCGCAAGAATCGAGCAGATAACCGCCATTATGACGAAAGCGGGTATCGCCTGAGAGATCGAGCTGATCATCGCGCTAATCGCCGCCTGGGACAACGAGCCCGAAGCCGTGTAGCCGCTCCGCGAGGCAATCACGGCGACCTGCAAGAAGAGAGGCATGAATGCTATGAGTGCAAGCAGGCCGACAACGAAGCCGATCACAACCTGCATAACCACACGGATTCCCGTGACGCGGGCAATGCCTTCGAAGTCCGCCTTGACCATGTCGGCAATTCGGTCCGCTCTATAGCCGGCGCCTATCCTCTGATAGATGGTCGCACGTATCGCACACACGTCGAGAAGTGTGTTGACGAAGATTCCGGCCACGAAAACAGCAAAGTTCAACAGGCCAAACAGGCTGATGGACGAGAGAATCGCGCCTATGATTCCCCAGAGGATCGCCCACCCAAGGATGGCGACGAACCCTCGCCAGCCGCTCGAGATGCACTCGCCGACGCGCACGCCCTTCTGCTTGGGCGCAGAGTCGACGCCCCACGCGGTGAGACGCGCCCACTCAAGCACATAGCCGAGGACCCCAAGCGGTCCCACAATGGGAACGAAGTTGGCGAGCGCAAGAACCAGCACAGGCTTCCACCAGCCCTTGTCGCGTGTCAGCAGGGCCCATGAACGCCCGAAGTAGCTTTCGGATGTCGAAGCCATACATCTCTCCTTCCAGATCGAGACAACCCCCGACGCGCAAGGGTCGCCGCGCAATACATGATGTGCCACATCAGTCTAGGTCTCTTTCCTGCGCCGCAGAAGCTACGTTACAAAAGTGCAGCAGGAAATTCGCTCACCTTGAAGCCATCTGAAAAGAGACTTGCCCGCCTAGAAATATAAAACGAGCCGCCGGAAACCGACGACTCGAGAACACTCATGGCGGAGGAGGAGGGATTCGAACCCTCGTACCCCCGAAGGGGTAAACGGTTTTCGAGACCGCCGCATTCAACCACTCTGCCACCCCTCCGAAGGGTGATTATAAAGTGGCGCCCGAAGGCGCCACTTGAAAGTTCTGGCGGAGAGTCTGGGATTTGAACCCAGGATACGCTTTAGGCGTATACACGATTTCCAATCGTGCTCCTTCGGCCACTCGGACAACTCTCCATGAAACCGCACGCGAAAGTATACATTACTTGGGCCTGTTGTGCGACTGTCATATTTTCTACAATTTCCGACTACTTGTGCTGTTCGCGACGTTTGGACTTGCCCGAGCGCTTGGCTGCCCTCGCCTTGTCCTTGGCCGCCTGCTCGCGGGCGACCACGCCCGCGTCCCCGTTCAGCACCTGAGAGAGCTTCTTCTCCGTGAGGGAGTTTGCCATCGCCTCGGCTGCCGTGCGCATCGGGCGCACCGTGCGCCAGTCGTAGATGAACGCGATGATGATCATCGCGTACGCGAGCACCATGAGGGCAATCGTAAGAATGCCCTCGGGTGAGGTGGGAACTGTCATGGCGTTGGGCATGAACTGACCCATGAGCCAACTGATGAGCGTGGCCACGAGACCCGTGGCAAGAAGCGCCCACCAGATGTGTTGGGAGTGCTTGTAGCCAGGCGTTGCGTTCAGCAGTATGCGCGAGGCGGCGGAGCGGCGGTCGGCGGCGTCGCGGTTGGCGCGGCGGGCGGCCTTCTTCTCCTCCTTCGTCATCTCGCTCATGGGCTTGCCGGTGTCCACGGCGCCGCTACCCACCACGCGCACGCCGGCCGCGGCCTCACGCGCGGGCTTGGCACCCGCGGCAGATCGGCGCGAGTAGCCCTGCTTGGAACCCTTGCCCTTCTCGTCCTCCTTGGACTTGTCGACGTTGGGCAGGGCGACGTTTCCCTCCGCCTCTTTCTTGGCAGCGTTGATGGTGTCAATGAGCGACATGGTTCTCCTTCATCGGCTTGAACTCTTTGGCGGTAATGATCTCGAACGCCTCCTGATAGCGCTTGGCGGTTCCGCTGACGACGTCTTCGGGCAGGTGAGGCGGCTCGCCCGTCATGTCCCAGTTGGCCCTGAGCCAGTCGCGCACGTACTGCTTGTCGTAGCTGGGCTGGACCCGGCCGGGCTCGTAGCCCTCGGCGGGCCAGAAGCGGCTGGAGTCGGGCGTGAGGCACTCGTCGATGAGGGTGAGCTCGCCGTCGATGAAGCCGAACTCGAACTTCGTGTCGGCGATGATGATGCCGCGCGTGGCGGCATACTCGGCGGCCGCGGTGTAGATCGCCAGCGACGCGTCGCGCAGCTGCGCAGCAACGTCCTTCCCGACAATGTCGCAGCAGCGCTCGAAGGAGATGTTCTCGTCGTGCTCGCCCAGCTCGGCCTTGGTAGACGGCGTGAAGATGGGGCTGGGGATCTTTGATGCCTCGACGAGCCCCTCGGGCAGGCATATGCCACAGACGGTGCCGTCCTGGTCGTAGGTCTTCTTGCCGGAGCCGGTGAGGTAGCCGCGGACGATGCACTCGATGGGCACGGTCTCGGCCTTGCGCACAAGCATCGACCGGCCGGTAAGGTAGTCGGCGTAGCGCTGGTACTCCTCGGGATAACGGGACACGTCCATGGTGATGAGATGGTTGGGGATGATGTCTTGGAACTTGTCGAACCAGAACGCGGAGATGCGCGTGAGGACCTCGCCCTTGGAGGGAATCTCGTCGGGCAGGATGAAGTCGTACGCGCTGATGCGGTCGCTGGCGACCATCAGCAAGCTGTCGCCGCAGTCATATATGTCGCGGACCTTGCCGTGCGAGTCAGGCCGAAGCTCCATGGCTCCCATGTGGTGTTCTCCCCTCAAGAGACGTGTTAGCGCCGTAGAGTCGCGGCGCTCGCTGCCTGCCGGGCGCGTTGCCGGCGCGTGGGACGCGACGCGCATGGGCGCAACAGCGCCGCATGTGCGGGCACGCGGCGACGGCGGGCAGCACCCTAGATTGTAATGTATGCGCGCGGGCGTGGCGGTATGCATTGCCAAGCCGACACGCAATGCAAATGTGCGGTATGGGATGCGAGCGGGCGGGACCGCCGTCGGGACTGCGGGCGGGACTGCGGACACACACCGGCTTCATCCGCTTGGCAAACGCATCCCCGCTTGCACGAAACTCGCCTTCGTGCGATGCAACGGCGATGCTCCTGCACGAAACCCGCCTTCGTGCGATGCAAAAATCGGACGATTCCGACTGTTTCTCAATTTATGTGCATAAAATCAGATTAGAGCTGGGCTTTCTTGAAATTCTATGCACACTTTTTGACACGACTTTGATTAGTGGATCGAAAACTCGTCGCACGAAGGGCCGTTTTGCGCAACGACCCCTTGCGCACGTCGCACGAAGGGCCGTTTTATGCATAAAGAGATAATCGAAACGCACCAGAGGGCCCGTTTACGTGAAATACCGCGCAAACGGGACCCGGCGCACGTGGGCAAAGCCGCACGCGAGGTGCCGCGGCGCCAAAGCGCTAGAAGTTCGAGCCGTTCCAGCCAAAGTTCGCACACTCACCGTACTTCACGTAAACCCGTGCAGGATCCACGCCAAGCTGCTTTTGCAGGGCATCACAGATGACAGGCGTCATTGCCTGCCAGACGGCGGGATCCACCCCACTGCGCGCGAAGACGTCGACCGTCACGTACGCGGCAGGCGCGTCGTCTGTGCCCGCGTGGTAGATGGGCACGTTCTCGTCGAAGATGCACATGAGCCAGGTCTCGCTCTTGCCGGGAACGGACTCGATGGCTTTGCCCCACGCGGCCTTGAGCGACTCGCGGGCCGCGGGCGGAATGGGAGTGGACGTGTAAGTGTGGATGACTGGCATGGCTATCTCCAATCCTTGTGTACTATGGCGTACCGCACGACGAATTCTCACCGAGCGCTGGCCGACGGCGGCAGCGGCGGGCGGCGCTAGCCAATCAGCTCGTCGCCCGTAAGGGCGTCCGGGTCCTGAACGGAACGCTCGCGCTCGAGCGGGATGCGCAGCGTGAACGTGGTGCCCTTACCCAGCTCTGACTCGACGCTAATGCTGCCATGGTGCTTATCGACGATCTCCTTGGTGAGGGCGAGGCCGACGCCCAGGCCGCCAGAGACACGCTCGCGGCTGGCGTCGGAGCGCCAGAAGCGTGAAAAGATGCGGGGAATGTCCTCCTTGGCGATGCCGATGCCGGTATCGCGAACGGAGATGACCGCCTCTCCCCGCGCGCGATCACGATCGATGGACACCACGACCCACCCGCCCTCAGGCGTGTAGCGCAAGGCGTTCGACATGATGTTCGTTATTGCCTCGCGAATGAGGTCGGGATTGACGTCGGCATAGAGCTCGTGCGAGAAAGTCTTGTCGTCGAAGCGCAGGCGAAGGTCGCGCTCGGCAAACAACTGCTCCTGCATGGAGACGAGGCTCTTCACCACGTAGACCATGTCGGTGCGCTCGGTCTTGAAGTCGTCGTTGTTCTCCACGCGCGAGAGGTGGAGCATGGCATCAACCAGGCGCGAGAGGCGTCGAACCTCACTGGCCACCACCTCGAAGTGCTCGTCGTCGGAAGGCAGCACTCCGTCCTGCATTGCCTCGACCGTGGCGAGCATCGCCATGAGCGGCGTGCGCAACTCATGGGCGACATCAGAGGTGAGGCGATGCTCAAATTTTATATCGCGCTCCAACTCGGAAGCCATGCTGTCGAAGGTCTCGCCCAGCCGCCCGATCTCATCGTCGCCAGTGAGACCCGTGCGCGCCGTGAGATTGCCGTTGCGGATGGCGTTTGCCGTGGAGGTGATCTTGTTTACCGGTCGCGTGAGATTGTGCGAAGCCACGACACCAATTACGCCCGCGAGCGCAACCGCGATAATCGCGGCAAGTCCCATGCCGTAGTATGAGTTCTTCCGAAACATGGCGTCCGCCTTGGTAACGAGAGTCTCGGGGTTGAAGGCCCACAGACGGATGGTCCCCAGCTTGACGCCCGTCTCGTTCAGGACCTCAGCGGAGACGACAACGTCCGAGCCGTTGCCCACGAACAGACTGCTGGCGCCGCCGCCGTCGTTGCTTCCCTCTCCGTATTCGCCGACGCGCTCAAGATTACCGAGATGGGCACCTATGGCTTGGCCACCCTGCCGGTAGTCGGCCGTATCATCATAGAGAAGGTCTCCTTCCGCATTGAGGATCTGAACCCCCATCTCTGGATACGCCGTCGTAATGGCCAGGGCAGAGGCGATGACCGCATCGTCCCAACCGCCGGCATCCGCATACTGCGTTGCAAGCGAGCTTGCGGCCTGCTGGGCGAGGCGCTGCATGTTCTGCCGAGTGTAGCCTCTGAACTCCTGCTCCCACACGGCGGCCAGAACGATAGAAAAAACCGCGACGCACATGATGGCGGTCAGCACGAAGTAGAAGGCCATGCGCCCGGAGAAGGTCTTCGCGGGACGTGGGCGGCTCGTGTCGCGACGCAGGGTATTGAATGATGCCTTGGGCGAGTCGGACCCGTCGGAGCTGAGCTGGTCTTCGTAGGAACGCATCGCCTCAT
>JAGAWD010000352.1 GCA_017941585.1 Olsenella sp.
ACGGGTTTTCCGCAGGAAGGTTCACGCGGAGCGTGCCCATAAGACCGTTTTGCGCCAGGTTCCTGCCGGGCAGATTCGCCAGAAGTTTCGAAGGTCCCTATGCTGCGCCGCCCCGTCGGCCCCGCGCCCGCCGGTCCCGCCGGTCCCGCCGGTCCCGCCGTGCTACAGTGGACGGCGGACAAAATGACATCTTGGGAGGTACGAATGGACGATGCGGGAAGGCTCGAGGCATTTAGCGACGGCTGTCTGGCGATCTTCATCACGATCATGGTACTGGGCTTCGTCGCGCCCGAGGGAACTCGCCTTGCAGACCTCTTGCCCCTGGCGCCGGCGTTCGGCTCGTACCTGCTGAGCTTCTTCGCCATCGGCATCTACTGGGGAAACCACCACCACCTGCTCAAGACGGTTACGCGCATGAGCGCCTCGATCATGCTTGCCAACCTCGTCTGGCTCTTCTGCATCTCCCTCGTGTCGTTCGCTACGGGGTGGATGGGCGCAAGCGGTGCCGCCCCCGACACCGTCATCCTCTACCAGCTCGTCATGATCGCGACGGGGCTTGCGTACATCCTGCTCGAGAGGGCCATCATCCGCACGCAGAGGCGCCAGCGGGAGGAGGGCGAGACGTGCTCGGTCCTGGCGCTGGCGCTCGGCGGGCGCCTCAAGGAGCGCGCCTACCTTGCGCTCCTGGTCGCGGGGCTCTTGCTCGCCGGCCTCGTGCGCACGGGATGGGCAATCAACGTGGCCCTGCTGCTCGACCTCTTGGCGACCCTGCTCTGGCTCGTGCCCGACCGTCGCCTCGAGCAGCTGCTGTAGGCGCGCCGCCGGCCCGCCCCGGCTGTCTCCGCGTTCGCGCTGCGCGGGTGAGACGTACCCTGCGTGAGGGTCTCGGTCGTCGGGTGCTAGAGTGCGCGCTCCGCGATGCGCCCCTCCTCGTACGCCTTGATCAGCAGCGTGAGGTCCGCGATCTTCTCGGCGATCTGCTTGCCGCGGTCCGTCTCGGAGACGAGCACCTGGTGGTCGTAGCGGCAGATGACATCGCTCTCGCTCATGATGTCCGCGTTGTCGTCGAGCGCCGCCTCGATGCCGCGGAAGGGCCGGTGTGCCTTGATACGGATGTCGTGCGAGCCCGAGACGAGCGTGTATCCGGCGATGCCCGTGGTCTTGTGGTAGGCCTCGCAGAAGCCGCCGTCGATGATGAGTTTGCGGCCGTTCGCGCGGACGGGGGTCTCTCCCTTGGCGACGCGCACGGGCGTGTGGCCGTTGATGATGCGGCACTGCGGGCCCGAGAGGCCGAACTCGGCGAGTATCCGGATGCAGGTGTCCTCGTCGTTGCTGAGCTCGTAGTAGGGATCGCGCGGCTCCTCCCAGGCGGCGCGGTCGCGGACGAACGCGCGCTCGAAGGTCTTCACGACGCGGCCCGAGAGGGGCGAGTGCGCGCCGCACCAGAGGTAGTACATCCAGTCGAGGGCGCTCTGGTCGCCCTGCGCCCATGCGCGCCGGGCGATGTGGTCGCAGAAGTCGAGGTAGGTCTTGCCCGCCATGGGCACGCCCTCGCAGAGCACGCGGGAGAAGGTGCCGTCCGCCTGCATGGGGATGCAGCCGTGGAGCAGCAGGTTTCCGTCGTGCACGAGGTAGAGGGAGCCCTTCTCGTAGAGGAAGCCGACGTGGCGGCGCAGCCTGCCGCTGTCGCGGAAGGCGTCGGCGAGCCCGTCGAGCACGTCAGCCTCCTCGGGCGAGAGCCTGTAGGGGTCGCTCGGATCGAGGGTGGGGAAGTCCGTCGTGGAGAGCTCCCACTCCCTTCCGTCGATGCTCACGACGCCCCGCTCGAGGTCCATCTTGTCGAGGAGGAGCCGCTTGTTCGACATGTGCCAGTCCGGGTGGCGCATGAAGGTCTGCCCCTCGACCTTGAAGAGGATGACGTCGATGGCCTTCTCGAAGGGGGAGATAACGTCGTCTGCCTTATAGGTGGCCTCTGCGAAGAGGGCGAGGTGCCTCAGGGGTATGCCGTAGGCGCTCTCTATGGCGTCGAGAGTGTCGTAGCGCACGCTCGTGCGGACGACGGAGCAGATGCAGGCGAGCGAGCCGCAGGCGGCGCCCATCCAGGCGATGTCGTGGTTGCCCCACTGGACGTCCACCGAGGGGTGGTGCGCGAGGTCGTGCAGGACGCGGTCGGCGTGCGGCCCGCGGTCGAAGATGTCCCCCACGACGTGGAGCCCGTCGACGGCGAGCCGCTTGATGAGCTGGGCGAGCGCCTCGACGAAGTCATCCGAGGCGCCGGTGGCCACGATGGACTTCAGGATCGACTGGTGGTACTCGTGGCGGATGCGCTCCTCGTCGCGCGTGGCGTGCATGAGCTCGTCCATAATGTAGGCGTACTCTGGGGGCATCGCCTTGCGCACCCTGGAGCGCGTGTACTTGCCGGCGATCCAGCGCGCGAGGCGCACCAGGCGGTAGAGGTTCACGAGGTACCACCCCTCGGTCGCCTCGCCAGCCTCGCGCACGCGCTCGAGCTTCTCGTGGGGGTAGTACACGAGGGTCCTCAGCTCCGCCTGCCCGCGCTCGTCGAGCTCGCCCGAGAAGAGCACCCGGATCTGCTCACGAATGACGCCGGAACAGTTGTTCAGAATGTGCACGAACGCCTCGTGCTCGCCGTGGATGTCGCTCACGAAGTGCTCGGTTCCCCGCGGAAGCGAGAGTATGGTCTCGAGGTTGATGATCTCGCTCACGGCGGCCTTTCGGTTGGGGAACTCCCGCGCGAGAAGCCTGCTGTACCTCAGGTCGAAGTCCTCTTTTGAGCTGATGGGGGCCATCTCCACTCCTTGTGCGCCGCGTTACCTGTCCTCCATTGTATGACTGAAACAAGGGCAAGCCGGGGTGTTTCGCCGGATGAGAGCGCACGTGGCGCAGGCAGCGGCCCATGGAAAAACTCGCATGGAAACGACTATCGATTCGACGGAAGATGTCATAAAATATCACGTAATCACCATGAAGCGATCTGATGCTGAGCGAGGACCTGCATGGACAAGGATCTCCCAACGAACGAGAGGCTTGACGACGTACTGCTGCGCAGCGTCGAGCACTTTCCTGGCGGTTTTCTCATTTTCCGTATTGATGGGGATGGGGAGATTCTCTACGCGAACCGGACGGTCGTTGAGATGTTCGGCTGCATAACCCTTGACGAGTTCCTTGGATTTTCGGGCGGTTGCGTAAGCGGGCTCGGCGAGCGCGCGGAGATAGAGCGGGCCTACATCGAGGCCACGGCACAGGTGAGTCGCGGGCGTCGCTACTTCATGGTGGACTGCTGCGTCTTCACCCGTGCGGGCGAGCCTCGGGAGTTGGAAGTCACGGGGCACGTTGAGGATGACGAGCGCCTCGGCCTCATTGCCTCCGTTGCCCTTGGCAACGATGCGACGCGAGTATCGGTGCGTGGACGAGACGACCTCACCGGCCTACCGCGCCTCCACGCGTTTCTCAGCAACGTCCAGGCGGTGTTCGCGCATGCCGAGGAGAACGATGTGGACGTTAACTTCGACATGCTCTTTTTCAACATCGTCAACTTCAAGGCATACAACGCGAAGTGTGGCGTCGCTGCCGGCGACCTCTTCCTCGTCAACGTCGCGAACCGACTCCGCTACCTTTTTCCCGGCGATCACATCTCTCGCGTCTCTGACGACCACTTCGCCGTCCTGACGACGCGAGCCCATGTCGTGGAGCGCATCTCGCGCGTCCATGCGTTCATCTCGTTCGAGCATCCTGAGCTCAAGATCGAGATCAAGGCCGGAATCTATCATTGCGAGATGGGTGACAACCCGGGTACGGCATGCGACAAGGCACGGATAGCCTGCGACAGCATTCGAGACACGCTCGACGTCTTCTGCGCTCCCTATGATTCGAGCATGAGCAAGTCGCTCGAGGTGAAGCACTATGCGAGCTGCACCATCGACGAGGCGATCGACCGCGGGTTCATCAAAGTCTACTACCAGCCCGTTATTCGAACGCTGACGGGTAACCTCTGCGGGATGGAGGCTCTTGCCCGCTGGGACGATCCCGAGCTGGGACTGCTTTCCCCTGCGAGCTTCATTGAGGCCCTCGAGAGCAGCAGGCAGATAGACAAGCTGGACAGCTACGTCGTGTGGGAGGTGTGCCGAAGCTATCGAGAGCGTGCGGACAGGGGGGAGCAACAGGTTCCCGTCTCGTTCAACCTCTCGCGGCTCGACTTCGTCCTACGGGACATGTTCGAGGTCGTCGAGAGGACGGTGGCGCACTTCGACGTTCCTCGTGACATGGTTCACATCGAGGTGACCGAGAGCATGCTCGTGACTGACGGCGCGCGTATCCGCAAGGAGGTCGAGCGCTTCCGAGACGCCGGCTACCAGGTCTGGATGGACGATTTCGGCAGCGGTTTCTCCTCGCTCAACGTCCTCAAGGACTTCGAGTTCGACGAGATAAAGATCGACATGGCATTCCTATCGTCTTTCACGCAGCGCTCACGCGACATCATTGCCGCGACGGTGGGCATGGCGAAGACGCTTGGCATCCAGACGCTCGCCGAGGGCGTGGAGACCGAGGAGCAATTCGCCTTTCTCCGCTCGATCGGCTGCGAGAAAGCGCAGGGATACCTCTTCGGCAAGCCGCTTCCCTATGACCACACGATGGAGCGGTGCGTCCAGCGCGGCCTCAAGGTCGAGACTAGGTCGTGGCGCAGATACTTTGACGATGCCGGCATGGTAAACGTCATGTCCGACAAGGCCTTGTGCCTCATGGAGTACGATGGGAACGACTTCCGAATCGTCACCCACAACGATGCCTACCTCGCAATAGCCGAAACGGCTGGCTCCCACGACATCGACACCGTGGAGCAGCACCTCAACGCCACCACGAGCATCCTCAGAGACAAGTTCCGGGAGTTCATCGAACGTCCGATCTCCTCCGGTGAGGAAGAGGTCATCGTCTTCTCCGAGCTTGGAAGCTACATTCGCTGTGCCCTGCGCCTAGTCGCGAGCAACGCGGGCTACTACATGTTCAAGTGCAACGTGGAGAACATGACCGCCGACAGCGCTCTTTTCGAGCAGGAGAACATGGACGGCGCCCTCAGGGAGCTCTTCCTGCTCTACGATTCGATCTACGTCGTCGAGCCAAGGCACGATCGCATCCGCTCGATGCTTGCGGGCGTCACCCTCGCCGGCACGTCGGATCGCGTCGCGATGGAGCTCGAGCCCATGCGACAGCGCTATGCTCGGGAGAAGGTGTTTGCCGAAGACCAGCGGCGCTACCTCGAGCTCAGCGATCTCGATTCCATCGAGAAGAACGTTCGGGGAGCTGTGGGCGGAAAGTACATGAGCTACTTCCGCATCCGCGGACAGCACGGCAAGTACGTGTGGAAGCTCTTCACCTTCATGGCGCTTCCCAACGAGGAGGATAAGTACCTCCTCTGCATCGAGGATGCTGCGGTCAACAGCAAGGCCAACCTTGCGCTCTTCATCAACAGCCTCGGGCTGGGCGAGTCTTCTGGCGACTCCCAGAGTGACGAGAAGACGCTTTGGCACAACCTCATGCTCAACACACGCATCAACTACTTCTGGAAGGATCGTGACCGCAGGTTCCTGGGGGCGAGCAGGTCTTTCCTCGACTACTACGGGTTCACGTCCGTCGACGAGATCCTCGGGAGGACCGACGAGGATATGGGGTGGCACGTCGAGGTGGGCCCGTACCGCAACGACGAGCTTGCCGTGCTGCAGGAGGGAAAGAGCTTCTTCGACGTTCCCGGCAAGTGCATCATCAAGGGCGTCGTCCACAGTATCAGGGCGAACAAGGTTCCCCTGTACAGGGACGGTCAGATCGTGGGGCTTCTCGGCTACTTCGTCGATGAGGATCGTACGCCTGGAGAGGACCGTTGCGAGCTGAACGGCACCATTACTGACCGTGCGACGGGGGTGATGAACTCCAGGGGTCTTTGGGAGTCGATTCTGGGATATACGGAAGACTACTTCATGCAGGGTTCGCGATTTGCTGTCATAGTCATCGACATGCCCGAATACCTGCGCATTCGCGAGACGTATGGCGAAGAGGTGGGAGAGCACCTGCTGAGCAAGATCTCGCGTCGCATCGTCGGTCGGATGGGTGTGGACGCGGCCGTGGCTCGGCTTGCCGGAGCAAGCTTCGCCGTGGTGATGAAGTATGACGCCAAGGAGCAAGCCATTAGCTCTGCAAATGAGATATGCGCACTCGTCTCGGCAATTCACGAGGTCGATGGACATGACTGTACGGTCAGGGCGTTTTCGGGCATTGCATATGAGGATGAATCCTCGACTGTCGACGGCATGATAAACAAGGCGATTGATCGCGCTCGGCTTGCGGCGCAGGAGCATGCTGGACGGGGGAACGAGCTTTAGGCTGAGGGCTACGATACCGCATCGGGCCGCGGTGTCGCATCACGTTTCATGAGGTGCGAAGGCATGATGTAAAACTTTGCGTGTGGGTTCTCCCTGTCCCAATCTGCTTTGCTCCCGCGAGGTCATAAGGTGCGCTCCTCGGGCTAGACCCCCATCTCGCAAATCCGACGCCGTGGCAGAAACGCACCCCTCCATCTCGCAAATCCGACGCCATGGCAGAAACGCAGGTTGTGTGCCGAAAGCTGGTGTCACCAATCCCGACCGCGAGCGGCAGGCCGGGCGCCGGCCCGAGCGGGCGGGACGTCGCCCGGAACCGGTACCATGCTACACCATCACGCCGCCCCCCTCTCCTCGATTGCCGCGGCGATCCTCGCCCTTGCCAGCTCGACGACCTCTGCGCTCGGGGGCTCCGGCTCGCTCG
>JAGAWD010000353.1 GCA_017941585.1 Olsenella sp.
CGTGAGGGCTATACAGACGTTGAGGCGGTCGATCGTGAGCTCAGCGACATCTCCGACCAGATTGACGAAATCGACGAGCGGCTGAAAGAAGCAAAGGCCGTTGACAAAGCCCTGAGCGAAGACCGCGCCGCCTTCAAGGACTCCTTACTCAACACCATGAACATGGTGCGACGTACCATAAACGACGATTCTGCGGCAGAGGAATACACCAGCCTCTTTACAACTGCCACTAGCCCCTACATCGGAAGTGAGGCTACCGAGTTCTTCCTCGGGCGAACATACTCCCTCGCAAGTCATGTCCATCACGGCATGCCCATCCTCATAGACTCCTTCCGCGCTGAAGAGCTCTCCTCAAGAAGAGAGGAGAGGGCCTTGCCCTTATTCATTGAACTTCCGAACCAGGTCATTTTCAGCGCCACATTAAAGGGCGAAGAGTCCGGCAAATACAATGACCAGAGCGGAATTACCAACATCGACTACGCCGGCTATACGCAAAACAAGCTGCTCTCAGAGCAATCGAATAGACGATTCATCGCGAAGGTCGCAAGCTTTGGTATCAAGCTGAATAGCTAATCTTCTTTTCATACCCCCCGTGTGCTCCTTGCAGGACTTCAAGTTGTGACACCCCCAGACAATGCCCGTACCTAGAAGGTGCGGGCATTTCTCTTTGCCCGCACGACGCGGAAAGGCGGTCGGATGACGTACAGTTTCTTTCGCACTTTTGAAAACCGGATAGCCGCATAAAGAGGCATGGCCCCGTCTCGGTACGATTGGAAGCGACCAAGCAAACCAACGGACCAAGGAAACGGGACCATGCCACACGAGATAGTATCATTCGACGAGCCGAAACTACAGGAGTACCTCGGGGAGCTCGTAAGGAAGACCGTCGAGGACGCCCTCAACGCGCTGCTGGACGCGGAAGCCGACCAGATCGCGAACGCCGGTCGCTACGAACGCACCGACGAGCGGCAGGCCTACCGCTCTGGCCACTACAGGCGCGGCCTGACGACGACCTGCGGCGAGGTCGAGCTCAACGTGCCGAAGCTCAGGGGCGCGACCTTCGCGTCCAAGGTGGTCGAGCGCTACCGCAGGCGGGAGAGCTCCGTCGAGGAGGCGATGATGGAGATGTACCTTGCGGGCGTCTCCACCAGGAGAATCCAGGACGTCTCCGAGATCCTGTGGGGCTCGAGCGTCTCGCCCGCCACGGTCTCCAAGCTGAACCGCGAGGCCTTCGGCGCCGTCGACGAGTGGAGGCACCGCAGGCTGGAGGGGGACTACCCCTACGTCTACCTCGACGGCACGTACATCAAGAGGAACTGGGGAGGCGCCTACGAGGGCGTGGCCGTGCTCGTGGCCATAGGAGTGAACGCCGAGGGCTTCCGCGAGGTCATCGGCTGCGAGGAGGGCTACGTGGAGTCGGAGGGGAGCTGGAAGGCCTTCCTGCTCGGGCTCAGGGAGCGCGGCCTCTCGGGCGTGCGCATGTTCACCGGCGACAAGTCCGCGGGGATGCTCGGCGCCATCCAGGAGGTCTACCCGCACGCCATGTACCAGCGCTGCACCGTGCACTTCTACCGGAACGTGCTCGACAAGGTGCCGAGGACCCGTCGCAAGGCCGTCGCCGCCTCGCTCAAGGCGATCCACGCGCAGGAGAGCCGCGCGAAGTGCCTGGCGAAGGCGCGCGAGGTCGCCTCGGAGCTCAGGGCCTCGAGGCTCGAGTCCGCGGCCAAGGTGGTCGAGTCCGGCGTCGAGGAGACGCTGACCTACGCCCTCTTCCCGCCGGAGCACTGGAGGAGGATCCGCACCAACAACGGCATCGAGCGGCTGAACCGGGAGATCAAGAGGCGCACCGACGCCGTGGGGAGCTTCCCCGCGGGGGACGCCGCGGTGATGCTGGCGGCGGCGAGGTGCAAGTACGTAGCCGAGGGCGGCTGGGGCTCGAGGCGCTACCTTGACACCGAACTGCTGGACGGATGGGACGAGAGGGAGGTGCTCAAGAGACAGAGCTAGCTCCGGCTACTGGGACGGGACCCTGGCTGACGAAAGTGCGAAAGACTATTGACGGAACCCGCACGAAAGCCCTCACTTGGGGTACGGGCGGAAAATATCGCCAAGGACATGGAACTCATGCTCGTGGCTGGATACACTACAGATACCAGCGGTGCCCGTCGTTTCTTAACTGGGGTGCGGGCAACGCCAGGTGGTTCGAATCGAAAAGCACGGTTGCCCCCGGGCTTTTCTCATCTCCTAACGCTATCCGTTGTGATGTCTATGCTCCCTTACCATCTCCCTCACCTCCCTGACTACGTCGAGGAACGTTCGGGCGATGCTCGCGACGATCGCGAGGGCTTTCAGGACGCCATTCAACAGATTTAGCCGTGGGTAACAACGTCCACACTGGGCACCGCTGGTTTGTAAGCTCGGTTTACGCCGGGCACTTTCTTGACTCTTCTAAACCCCTGCTGCGAGAGATGCCGTTCGCGCTGTGCTGAGCCGACCGGTCAGTCCGCCACGTCCCAAATTGCTCCGCAAAAACCGTATGGACAGCAAGGGGCGTTACTGGGTAAAATACAAATACACCAGCGGTGCCCGTCCTTTCTTAACTGCTGTGCGGGCAACGCCAGGTGGTTCGAATC
>JAGAWD010000032.1 GCA_017941585.1 Olsenella sp.
ACCATCATGGGCGAGATCAAGCGTCACTTTCGCGACAAGGGTTGGTCCGTTCGCGTACCGCGCCGCCTGCAGGAGCTTTCCTCCAAAGTCAACCAGGTCACCGATGAGCTCACGAAAGAGCTTCAGCGCTCTCCCTCCGTCGAGGAAATCGCCCAAGCCCTCGACTCTACGGTTGAGGAGGTTCTTGAGGCCATGGAGTCGTCGAGTGCGTACAGTTCCGTTCCGTTGGAGTCGGGCGGACAGGGAGACGACGAGGCCCCCTCGATCATCGACCACTATGCGACCGAAGACGAGGATCTTGCCGCCTCTGATGACCGCATGGTCCTCGAGGAGACCATAAGGGACTTCTCTCCGCGCGAGCAGGAGATCATTCGCATGCGTTTCATCGATGGCTTGACTCAGGTCGAGATAGCGAAGCGCCTGGGCATCTCTCAGGTGCAGGTGTCGAGGTTGCTGCGGCGCACGCTCAAGAAGGTGCAGGAGAAGATCGATCCCGAGGGGTTCATGCAATAGGTATCCAACCTCCTGGCCGTTCGAAACTTCTGGCGGTTATCGCCTGCGAAATGGCCTTGTGCCGGGGGCCGTCGGGCAACCGCGCGCTCGACGGGGCTTGCGCTACAGAGACATGCGAGTCTGATCTGTGCCGCCTGTTACTACCGGATCTTTCGAGGAGCTGGCCTTTTGCAGGCTGACTCTGCCGAACGCGCTTCTGCTGGGGCGCCTCGTTCTGCGCGAGAGTTTTGTGTATTGCCGCAATGTGCAGCAGTTTCACGTATGATGGTGAGCGCAAGTGCGTCGCTCGCAAAGGCTGAGGAGAACAATGAGCACGACAGATTACAAGACCATGACCACCGCCGAAATCCGCGCGGACTTTCTGAAATTCTTCGAGGAGAAGGGCTGCAAGCTCTACCCCTCGTCCTCTCTCGTCCCCGAGGACCCGTCGCTTCTGCTCACGAATGCGGGTATGAACCAGTTCAAGGAGTACTACCAGGGCACCAAGACGATGAAGGAGATCGGCGCCACCTCCTGCCAGAAGTGCCTGCGCACGAACGACATCGACAACATCGGCGATGCTCGCCACCTCTCGTTCTTTGAGATGCTCGGTAACTTCTCGTTCGGCGGCTACTCCAAGGCCGACGCCATCTCTTGGGCCTTTGAGTTCATCACGAGCCCCGAGCATCTTGGCCTTCCCGCAGATCGCCTCTACTTCACCGTCTTCAAAGACGACGACGAGGCAATTGAGCTCTGGCATAGCCATGGGGTCCCCTACGATCATATCTCGCGCCTCGGAGAAGAGGACAACTTCTGGGCCGCCGGCCCCACTGGGCCCTGCGGTCCCTGCTCCGAAATCTACTTCGACCAGGGTCCCGAGTTTGATGGCGAGTGCCCCGGCGATGATGGCGACCGCTACCTCGAGTTCTGGAACCTCGTTTTCACGCAGTATGACCGTCAGGAGGACGGCTCGATGCCCGACCTCCCGCACCGCAATATCGATACGGGCATGGGGCTCGAGCGCATCGCAGCCATCATGCAGCACAAGGGCTCCAACTACGAGGGCGACGTCATGCGCTCGCTCATCTCGCTCGGGGAGAGGCTCTCGGGTGTCGAGTACCATGCGTCGAGCGCGAACACCGACAAGAGCCTGCGCATCCTCGCGGACCACTCGCGTGCCGTCACGTTCATGATCGGCGACGGCATCCTTCCCTCGAACGAGGGCCGCGGCTACGTCCTGCGCCGCCTGCTCCGCCGCGCGGTCTACCACGGGCGCCTCCTCGGCATCGAGGGCGCCTTCCTCACCACCTATGCACACGAGGTGACCGACATCCTCGGTGACCAGTACGAGGCCCTCGTGGAGAACCAGGCGCTTATCGACGGCATCGTCTCCGCCGAGGAGGAGCGCTTCGGTGCCACGCTGAACGCCGGCGAGACGATGCTCGAGGCGGAGCTCGAGAAGCTGGCGGAGGGTGCGACCCTCGCCGGCGAGGTCGCCTTCAAGCTTCACGACACCTATGGGTTCCCCATCGACCTCACGCGCGAGATCTCGGAGAACGCCGGCCACAGGGTCGACATGGATGCGTTCGATCGCGAGATGGACGCGCAGAAGGAGCGCGCGCGTCAGAGCGCGAACCGCGACGCGTGGGGCGCGGCGAACAACGTCTGGGCGGCACTCTCCGACAGGCTATCCGAGACGGAGTTTCTGGGCTACGACTCCGACGTCGCCGAGGGCTGTGAGGTCGTGGCCATCGTCGCGGATGGCGTGGAGCGCCAGTCCGCGTCCGCGGGCGAGAGGGTCGAGGTCATTCTTGACAAGACCTCCTTCTACGGAGAGATGGGCGGCCAGGTAGGAGACACGGGCGCCCTCGAGGCCGAGGGCGTGCGCCTCGAGGTGTCTGACGCCAAGCATCGCGAGGGTGGCCTCGTCGCCCACGTGTCCGAGGTGTGCGAGGGCGAGATCCACGTGGGCGACGTCGTGACCTCCGTCGTCGACCACGGTCGCCGCGAGCTCATTCGCCGCAACCACACGGCAACCCACCTGCTCGACGCCGCCCTCAAGAGGGTCCTCGGCGAGCACGTCAGCCAGGCCGGATCGCTCGTCGCCTCCGATCGCCTGCGCTTCGACTTCACTCACTTCGAGGCCGTGACGCCCGAGGAAATCGCCCGCATCGAGGGCATGGTCAATGCCGAGATCTTCGCTGCCGAGCCTATCGTTACCAAGGTCATGGGGCTTGAGGAGGCAAAGGCCGCAGGTGCGGTTGCCCTCTTCGGCGAGAAGTACGGCGACGTGGTCCGCGTAGTCTCGACGGGGGATTCCGACAAGCCGTTCTCGCGCGAGCTCTGTGGCGGAACGCACGCGCGCAACACTGCCGACCTCGGCATCTTCAAGATCGTCTCGGAGGGCTCCGTCGGGTCCAACGCCCGCCGCATCGAGGCCGTCACCTCCGTTGGCGCTATCGAGTACGTCGACGAGCGCCTCGCCGAGATGGACGAGGTTGCTCTTGCCCTCAAGTGTCGTCCGGCAGACGTCCTCTCTCGCGTGGAGCAGCTCAAGGGCGAGAAGGCCGAGGCTGAGAAGAAGCTCAAGGCGGCCATGGTGGGCGGCTCCTCCAACCAAGTGAGCGACGCCGTGAGCTCCGCCGTCGACATGGGTGCCTACAAGCTTGTTCTCGCCCATCTCGACGGCATTGGCGGCAAGGAGCTCAGGAACGTCTGGGACACCGTCCGCGACAAGCTGGGTGCCGACTGCGCCTGCGTCCTCGCGAGCGCTGCTGACGGAAAGGTTGGCTTGCTTGCGGCTGGTACCGACGGCGCCGTCTCTGCCGGGTTCTCTGCTGGCTCGGTCATCAAGGAGATCGCGGGGCACGTGGGCGGACGTGGTGGCGGAAGGCCGAACATGGCCCAGGCCGGCGGGCAGGATGCCTCTGGCATCGACGCCGCGCTCGACGCCGCGAAGAAGCTTCTCGGCGCATAGGACGTTGCATGAGGGCCTTGGCGCTTGACATCGGCGAGGTTCGCATCGGGATCGCCGCCAGCGATTCGACGGGAACGATCGCGTCTCCGGTCAAGGTTCTCCCGGCGCAGGAGGTCCTCTCCTGCGCCAGGTCTTTCCGGCGCATCCTCGAGGACTATGAGCCGGAGGTTCTGGTCTGCGGAAGGCCTAGAACAATGGCGGGAGAGGACGGGCCCCAGGCCGAGCGCGTCATGGCCCAGGCGCGCAAGATCGCTGACTCCTGCGGTCTTCCGTTGGAGTTTGTGGACGAGAGGCTTTCCTCTCAGGAGGCGAAGCGTATCCTACGTGCTGAGGGACTGAACGAGAAGAGCATGCGGGGTCGTGTCGACATGGTTGCCGCCTCGCTGTTTCTGCAGGCATGGCTGGACGCCCATAGAGAATAGGTTTCCCCCGATGACGGAAAAGCGAACGAGAAGGCCGGCGCACTATTCTGTGCACGCACGACAGACGCCGTCGGATGCCTCGGCTGCGTCCCGCGCCAATCGTGCCCCGCGCCACCGCGCCGCCAATGCGAGTGGCTCGGCCATGCGTTCCTCCTCTCCGTCTCCCTCCCCCTCGCGCCCCACGCGTCGATCGAATAAGGATGCCGCCCAGCGTGCGTCTCGGCCCCCGGCGGCCCATGGCCGGGGGGAGGGTGCGCGGCGCTCGTCTCGGGGTGCCGCGCGGCGCATGGCGCATGAGACCCGTGCGGTGGGCGATGCTCGACGCGCCCGTTCTGGTAACGCTTCTTTGGCGCCTTCGGGTGGTCGCAGGAGGACGGCGCTTGTGGTTGGGCTGGTTGCGGCCGTTCTCGTTGCCCTTGGGGTGTTCGTTGCCCCTCGCGTCTTCCGTGCAATCTTTGGCGAGAGCCAGACGGTCGATCGCGGGCGGATCGTTACCGTGACGATACCCGACGGTTCGCTGGGGTCTGACATCGCGAAGATCCTCTACGACGCCGGAGTTATCGCAAATCAGCAGGAGTTCATCAGGACGGTTCATTCTCTGGGCGCGGAGTCGAGCATGAAGAGCGGAAGCTACCACTTCGTTGCTGGTGAGGATAGTAAGGACATCATCAACCAGCTGGCGCAGGGGTCGAACGCCGATATCGGCAAGCTTTCCGTCGCCGAGGGGCTGACCCTGGACAAGACCGCCTCGGCCGTAGAGTCTCAGCTGGGTATTTCCAGAGACGAGTTCCTCGCGCAGGCGAAGGCGTCAAGCTACGTCACGAGCTACCCGTTCCTCTCCGAGGCGCAAAACGACTCGCTCGAGGGGTTCCTCTATCCCAAGACATACGACTTCGATGGGCAGGAGGTTTCGGCGGCTGCGGTCACGAGAGCCATGCTCGACCAGTACAAGCTCGAGGTAGACTCGCTTGACCTCGATGCGGCGCAGGCTGCGATAAAGAGCACGTACGGCGTGAGCGTTAGCGACTACGACATTCTCAAGGTTGCCTCGATAATAGAGAAGGAGGCAGTGAGCGAGAGCGATCGTCCGCTCGTCTCGTCTGTCATATACAACCGTCTGAAGGCCGACATGCCCATCCAGAGCGATGCGACGATGGGATACGTGACGAAGGGTGAGGTCACCGCAGGCGACCTCACGGTCGAGAGCCCGTACAACACCTATCTAAACCACGGGCTCGTTCCCACTCCCATATGCAGTCCGAGCCTCGCCTCCATCCAGGCTGCGGCGAACCCGCCCCAGACGAACTATCTCTACTTCCTCATCATCGAGGAGAACGGCTACTCCAATCACACGTTTTCCGAGACCTACGAGCAGCACCAGCAGGCGATAGAGCAGGCCAAGGGGGAGGCGTAGCTGATGGGCGTTTTCGATGCATGGCGCTACTTCGAGCGCGTCGACCAGATACCCGTCGATGAGCTGGTAGAGCAAAGGGTGAGGTGCGTTCTGGTTGATCGTGACAACACCTGCGTTCCCCGCGACACGAAGGTTGCCCCGGTCGAGGTGACCGCCTGGCTCGAAGACGTTCGTTCCGTTGGCATAAGGACCTGTATCGTCTCCAACAACTTCCACTCAGCCCAAGTCGAGGAATCGGCACGGGAGCTGGGGTGCGATGTGGTCCATCACGCAATGAAGCCCGCCCCCTTTGCCCTGAGGCGCGCCCTCGAGCTAGAGGGCGTAAGCGCGGCGGAGGCCGTTATGATCGGTGACCAGGTGTTCACGGACGTCGTTGCCGGGAACCTTGCGAGGGTGAGAACGATTCTCGTGAAGCCGCAGTCGCGCCGTGACCTGTGGTATACGCAGATCATGCGGCTTGGAGAGGGGCTCGTGCTCAGGGGAAGGACCTTCGAGGGTGACGGAAGGGGATAAAGCCTCTTCCGCCTTGCGCTCAGATGGTAGAATCTGTGCCGATAAACGATTCGCACGGAGCATGTCACAATGGAAACTAACACAAATGGATACGTGGTCCACGATGGGTGCGACCACATCTTCTTCGTCGGCTTTCTCGGAGCGGGAAAGTCGACCCTCGCGCGCAACCTGGGAAAGCTCTTCCGTAGAAGCTACGTTGATACCGACAGGATGGTCGAGCGCGCGCGCGGGAAGACGGTTTGCGAGATCTTCTCGCAGGACGGCGAGGAGGAGTTCAGGCGCAGCGAGGCCTATGTGCTCAAGCAGCTCATGGAACGCAAGTCTCTTTTGGTGAGCTGTGGTGGCGGCATCGTGGAGGGGGAGGAGAGCTGCCACCTCATGCGTCAGATGGGGACGGTGGTCTTCCTCGATGGCGAGCTTGAGGACTCGTTGAGGCAGATCCGCCATCCGGAGCTGCGGCCAGACTTTGTCTCGGCTGAGCGAGCGTGTGCCCTCTACGATCATAGGCGACCGCTCTATGAGCGCGTGTGCGACCTGCGTATCGACATCAGGAACAAGACTTTCGATCAGGTCACGGCCGAAGCCGGACAGATGCTTTGGGAAAAGGGGTTGCTATGAGCGTCGATGACACGAGCGTCCTGCGTCAGTGGATTTCGGCTCCCGGGGGATCGTGCGACGTGCGCGTCGGGGCGGGGCTTGTGGGTACGTGTGGGCAGGTGCTTCGCACGGCCGTCGGCAAGCCTCGCGCCTGTGCGCTCATGAGCACGGAGGACAGCGATCCCGTCCTCGTCGAGCGCCTGCGGAGACAATTGACGGACGGAGGCTTCTTCGTTCATGCGATCAAGCTTCCGTGCGGGGCCGGGGCCCGCGCAGTCGCTTCGGCGGGACGGCTCCTCGAGGGGCTGTGCCGCGAGGGGATTACCGCGGATGACCTTGTCTTGGCCACTGGTGACGTCGATGCGCTGAGCCTTGCCGCCAACGTCTGCGGCGTCTGGTGCGGTGGCGTGCCTCTCGCCGCGGTTCCGGTCGACCTCGATGCCATGGTCGAGGCAGCCGTGACGCCACGGGGGCTGTCGGTGGGCGGCGTTGACGAAATGGTTGCTACAAGCTCATTCACTCGCTACATGCTGTGCGATCCCGAGGTCATGAGGCTCGGGACGGACAGGGAGGAGTCGAGGCTTGCCCGGGTGCTGATGGTTGCGACTGCGGTAGCCGAGAACGAGAATGCTTTCTCGAGGCTCTGGGACCGGGCGGATGATATCGCCTCGGGAGACGTCGATATCGTATTGGAGCAGGCGGTGGACACGCTCAAGTCTCGCGGCCACCTCATCTCCTCCACGGCGTTGGCCGTCAGGCAGTCGATCGGTTACGGGCAGACCTTCATGCGAGCCATGTTGCGCCTCGTTCCCGACGCGGAGCGCTCCACGCTCCTTGCCGAGGCGCTGCGTTTTGCGGCAAGACTGTCTGCCGGTATCGGCAGCCTCTCTGTCGACGATGTGCTCGCGCAAGACGAGCTGTTGGACACCCTGGGAATCGGTGCGCTCGAATGCGAGGTAGATCCCGACGCGCTGATCCGCACCCTCAAGGAGGAGCGGTTCCTTCGGACGAACCGCTTCCTTCTCGCCGTTCCGCAGGTGATCGGTAGGGTGAGGCTCACCTCGGTCGACGATGCCCTTCTCGAGGAGCATGCGTGTGCGTGGTGCGCCGCGCATCGTCCCGACGCGTAGTCGCGTCCGGCGTCCTCGCTCCCGTGACGCGGGACGCCTCGGTGGCAAGGAGCCCGGCTGAGAAGAGCACGGCGGAAACTCAAGGATAGGAGAGACGACATGATGGATTCTAAGGTGTGCGAAGGGCGTGTGGCGAGGTTTCGCGAGCTCATGTCCGCGCGTGGCTACGATGCGGCCATCCTGAGGAACAACCCCGACCTGCGTTGGCTGACGGGCGCCGAGCGCGCGTTCGACGACGAGAGTGCGCACACGGCGTTCGTGACCGCCGACGGTCTGTGGTTTCATACCGACTCGCGCTACTACGGTACGTTCGTCGACCGTCTGGGCGACGACACGCCCTGGCAGCTCGATATGGAAATTGTCGACCATGCGGCCTGGGCCGCCCGGAGGATCCTCGAGTCCCGCGCGCGAGTCGTAGCCATAGAGGACACGGTGGACCTCGCGTTCTACGACTCGCTCAACTCCGAGCTCGGCAATGTGTCCGTGGCCGCCTTCCTGCCGCGCATGCACTCGGACATCGCGACGCTTCGCATCGTGAAGGACGAGGAGGAGATAGCCCTAATGAGGCACGCCCAGTCGATTACCGACGCGGCCTTCACCCACATCTGCGACTTCATCAAGCCCGGGATGACCGAGATGCAGATAAAGGTCGAGCTCGAGAACTACATGTTCGAGCAGGGTGCCGACGCGCTCTCCTTCGACACCATCATCGCGAGCGGCCCGAACGGCGCCAACCCACACGCCCGTCCCGGCGAGCGCGTGGTGCAGAGGGGCGACATGATCGTCATGGACTACGGGGCCGGCTACCATGACTATCACTCCGACATGACGCGTACCGTGTGCCTTGGTGAGCCATCCGGGGAACAGCGCAAGGTGTACGACATCGTGCGCAGCGTCAACGAGGCCTGCGCCGAGGCGGCGCGCCCAGGTTGCAAGGGCAAGGACATCCACAACCTCGCCGTGCGCCTCATAGGGGAGGCCGGATACGGCGAGTACTTCAAGCACGGCCTCGGTCACGGCGTTGGCCTCGAGATCCACGAGAAGCCCTTCTTCGGGCGTACCTACGAGGGGGAGGTGCCCGTCGGCGCCGTCGTCACCGACGAGCCGGGCATCTACCTGCCAGGAAGGTTTGGCGTGCGAATCGAGGACTTTGGCGTGATGGAGCAGGACGGCTTCAGGCCTTTCACGCAGTCGACGCACGATCTGGTGTGCATCGAGTGCTAGCCAACCGCTGAGGCGCCATGTTGCCTGAGTCGCTCATATGGGCCGGTCGGAGGGACGTCTCGCCGACCGGCTTATTTGCAAGTGGCTCGTTATCGACGACGAGTGCCTTTTTATGAATTCTTTTCCTTGATTGAATTGTTGTCCGCAACTCCACTTGCGTTTAGTTCTGCAACCCACGCCGCCTTGTTCCCTTAGCCTTGTGGCTGACCCAAGGGCGCAGGGAGAGGGGGTGCACAATGCCCA
>JAGAWD010000354.1 GCA_017941585.1 Olsenella sp.
CAACGACAGCGCCATCGGCGACATCATCGCCGAGGCCATGGAGAAAGTGACCAAGGACGGCGTCATCACCATCGAGAACGCCAAGGGCATCGACACCACCGTCAAGGTCGTCGAGGGTATGCAGTTCGACCGCGGCTACATCAGCCCCTACTTCGTCACCGACACCGAGAAGATGGAGTACGCCTACGACAACCCCTACATCCTCATCTACGACAAGAAGATCAGCACTATGAAGGACCTCCTGCCCGTGCTCGAGAAGGTCGTCAACACCGGCCGTCCGCTCCTCATCATCGCTGAAGACGTGGAGAGCGAAGCCCTCGCCACCCTCGTCGTCAACCGTCTGCGCGGCAGCCTGAAGATTGCCGCCGTCAAGGCCCCCGGCTTCGGCGACCGCCGCAAGGAGATGCTCGAAGACATCGCCATCCTCACCGGTGGCACCGTCATCAGCGAGGAGAAAGGCTACAAGCTCGAGGACGCCGACCTCAGCATGCTCGGCCAGAGCGAGAAAATCTCCATCGACAAGGACAACACCACCATCGTCAGCGGCAAGGGCGACAGCGAGATGATCAAGGCCCGCGTGGGTCAGATCAAGGCCCAGATCGAGAAGACCACCAGCGACTACGACCGCGAGAAGCTCCAGGAGCGTCTGGCCAAGCTGGCCGGTGGCGTGGCCGTCATCTACGTCGGCGCCGCTTCGGAAGTCGAGATGAAGGAGAAGAAAGACCGCTTCGACGACGCCCTGCACGCCACCCGCGCAGCCGTCGAGGAAGGCATCATCCCCGGTGGCGGCACCGCCCTCATCCGCGCCGCTCAGAGCCTCAACAACGTCAAGCCCGAGAACGAGGACGAGAAACTCGGCATCGAAATCATCCGTCGCGCCGTCGAGGAGCCCCTGCGCATGATTGTCGAGAACGCCGGCCTCGAAGGCAGCGTCGTGGTGAATGAGGTGAAGAACGGCAAGGCCGACTACGGCTACAACGCCCGCACCGAGAAGTACGAGAACCTCTTCCAGAGCGGCGTCATCGACCCCGCCAAGGTGACCCGCGTGGCCCTGGAGAACGCCGCCAGCATCGCCGGCATGCTCCTCACCACCGAGTGCGTCCTCTGCGACATCAAGGAACCCGAACCCCCGATGCCCGCCGGCAACCCCGGCATGGGCGGCATGGGCGGTATGTACTAAAAAGTACAAACCCCGCCCCAAGGTGGGCGGTATGTATTGATCCCGCAGTAACACCAACACACAGCGAGGCCCGCGACGGAACGTCGCGGGCCTCGCAATTTCTCCGAATTTCGTCTCGCATCATTGCAAAGGCGTGTCGGCGGTTCGGAAATCGGCTTTGCGTTGATGCGGGGTGCCGCCCGAAGCCGGAAATCGGTCTCGCATCATTGCAAAGGGCGTTCCGAGAACCAAAAAACGGCCTCGCATCATTGCAAGACCGTTTTCGGGTGCCGTTTCATATCTTCGCATCACTGCAAGGGCTCTTCCGGCTCGGCGGCCACGGTGCCGTCCGTCTGCGGGTCGCCCTCGTCGTCCTTCTTCGCGTCGCGGCTGCGGTTGGGATTGGTCATCGCGTGCTGGCGGAAGTATTCGAGGTCTTCCTGCATCCGCTTGGCAAGGTCGATGGCCTCGCGGCGGTCGGGGTTGAGCAGCGTGTAGGCGTTGGTGTAGAGCACCAC
>JAGAWD010000355.1 GCA_017941585.1 Olsenella sp.
CGGCGGCTGCGGCGGCACCCGCGGTCGCGGCCATGGGCGCGAGCCCTGCGATGAACGTCCCCACGCTGGACAGCGCGCCGCCCAGCGTCTCGGCGATGCCGCTCGCAACGGTGCCCACCACGGACCCGATGCCCTTGAACACCGAGCCCGCGACCGAGCCGATGGACGAGAAGACGGATCCGACCTTAGACGCGACGGGCGCGAACGCCGAGCCGACGAACGACGCCACGCCCTTGAACGTCCCCGCAATGTTCGCCGCGGCCTGCTTCGCGCCCGTGCCGAGGCCCGCGTACGCTTTGGCGATGCCGCTGTTGGAGAGCTTCTCGCCCACCTCGCTGAAGACGCCCTTGTAGACGCCGCCTATCCACGCCGCGTCCTTGCCGATGGCCGTGCCGATGGACTGGAACCGTTTGGTCACGCCGTCCGCGGCGGCACCGAGCTTGGACTGGACCTCCTTGGCGACCTGCGCGGACGAGCGCGAGACGGGGGCGCCCATACCCTCGGCCATCTTCTCGCCCGCCTGCTTCGCGCCCCTGCCGCCCGCCTTTGCGAGCTCGGCCTCGACCTTCGCGCCGCCCTGCTTGGCGCCCTTGGCCGCGCCGCTCGCGATGCCGTCTTCGATGGCGGCGCCCGCCTGCTTGCCCGCCGCCTTGGCGGCTGGGTTCAGTTCGGCCTCAATCTTCTGCCGCGCGCCCTTGAGCGACGGGATGATGGTCACGTAGCCCTGCGCGACCTCTATCCTGCCAGCCATGTCATCCCTCCTTGCGGTCGAACCACTCGTCGAACTCGGTCACGGTCACGGGCGCGGAGCCGTACCGCACGTAGCCGCGCGACTTGGCGTCCGTCCACGGGGTGGGGAACGGCGCGGGCCTGCGGACGGACCCCTTGCTGTGCACCTTCGAGTAGACCCACTCCATGCCGCGCAGCTCGTCCACGAGCACCGCGAGCAGCTGTGTCGCCACCCTGCCCGAGAGCCAGTCGGCCTTCTCCGCGTCCTCGGGGAACAGCTCGCGCTTCGTCTCGGACTCGGGCGGCAGATGTTGCAAAAAATGGGAGAGCGACCGCGCCTGCAGCCGCCCTCCCAAGTCGTCGATACAGTATGGTGTCCTCGTCATGAGGTCGTAGTCGAGCGCCCCGCCATGCTCCGCAATGACGTTGGCGAGGCCGCTCATTCCCCCGAGCTGACCCCGTCCTCCTCGGACGCCGCGTCCCACACCTCGTAGAACGAGTTGATGTCGTCCATGTCGAGGTCGTCCACGACCTCCTTGGGCAGGTAGCGGCTCAGGAACGCGTGGAACGTGATGACCGCGTGCATGCCGCGCTGGTCCTCGTCGAGGTTCTCGGGGACCCGGAACAGCAGGATGTCCGCGATCTTCAGCGAGCCGCGCAGGGGAACCGCGTAGGTGCGCATGCGCCCGTCTCTGCCCTTGACCTTGATGGGCAGCGTCCTCACCTCGTGGTTGCCGAGGACCAGGGCGTCGTCGTTAGCCTTTGCCATGTCTCTTCCTCCCATGCGCGACTAGCCGCTGATGACCGTGCCGTCGTCGAAGAACAGGTAGATGGAGTCGTTGCTGCCGTTGTCGTAGCAGCTGACCTCCATCGGGACGCTCGCCATCGCGTTGGCGGCGAAGGTGAGGTCGAGGCCGTTGGTGACCTGCCCCTGCTTGACCCACACGATGAGGCGCGAGTCGCCGTCCTTGAGCTTGAACGCGAACGTCTGGATGGGCGGCAGCTCGGAGCCGATCTTGACGCGGATGCGCTTGCCCTTGGTCTTGGTCGCCGCGACGGTCGTGACGTTGCCCTCGCCGAACTTTCGCTTGAGCACGGCCTCGCTCATCATCTGCAGCTCGGAGTAGGTGATGGTGCCCGTGAACTCGTCCACGCCGCGGCGCACGGTGCCGCGGTTCATCTCGCGGAAGTCGGTC
>JAGAWD010000356.1 GCA_017941585.1 Olsenella sp.
AGCGACGTGGTCCTCGGCGCGCTCTCTCTCATCATCTGGACGATCACGCTCATCACCACCGTAAAGTACGTCCTTATCGCCATGCGTGCCGACAACCACAACGAGGGCGGCATCTTCGCGCTCTACAGCCTGGTGAAGCGGTGCGGCACCTGGCTGCTGTTTCCGGCGATGGTCGGCGGGGCGGCGCTTCTGGCCGACGGCATCCTGACCCCCGCCGTCACCGTCACCACGGCGATCGAGGGCCTGCGCACCATTCCGGCCCTCTACCTGCTCATGGGTGACAACCAGGCGATCGTGATCGTCATCACCATCGCGATCATCAGCGCGCTCTTCTTCGTGCAGCGTGCCGGCACCTCGACCATCGGCAAGGCCTTCGGGCCGATCATGACCCTGTGGTTCCTGTTCCTGGGCGCGACCGGCGCGGCAAACATCCTCGGCGGGGTGGGGATCGAGGTGCTGCGCGCCCTGAACCCCCTGCGCGGCATCATGTTTCTCTTCTCCGACATCAACGCGGCCGGGCTCATGGTGCTCGGAAACGTGTTCCTCTGCACCACCGGCGCCGAGGCCCTCTACTCCGACATGGGGCACGTGGGCAGGGCCAACATCCACGCAAGCTGGCCCTTCGTGAAGGCGTGCCTCATCCTCAACTACCTCGGGCAGGGCTCCTGGATCCTCGCACACGCAGGCGACGCGACGCTCGCCGGCATCGAGGACCTCAACCCCTTCTTCCAGATGGTTCCGGAGGAAATGAGGGCGTTTGCCGTGATCCTCTCCACCCTGGCCGCGATCATCGCCTCCCAGGCGCTCATCACCGGCTCGTTCTCGCTCGTGTCCGAGGCCACGAGCCTCGACCTCATGCCGCACCTCCAGATACGCTACCCGTCGGACACCAAGGGCCAGCTCTACATCCCCATGGTCAACTCCATCATGTGGATCGGCTGCATCGTGGTCGTGCTGCTCTTCCAGACCTCCAGCCACATGGAGGCGGCCTACGGACTCGCGATCACCGTCACCATGCTCATGACGACGCTGCTGCTCACCACCTACATCACGAGGATCATGAGGGCGCCGGTCGCCGCCGTGCCCTTCGCCCTGTTCTTCCTCGCGCTCGAGGGGACGTTCTTCTTCTCGAGCCTCACGAAGTTCATGCACGGCGGCTACTTCACCGTGGCGCTCGCGGCTGCGATCTTCGCCGTCATGTACGTGTGGAGGCGCGGCACCGCCATCGAGCACACACAGTCGGTCTACCTCGACGTGAAGAGCTACATCGACCAGCTCTCGGCGCTGAGGGACGACGAGCGCTACCCGCTTCTCACCGACAACCTCGTCTTCCTCACGAACGACTCCTCCCTCGACAAGCTCGACCGCGACATCCTCTACTCCATTCTCGACAAGGGGCCAAAGCGCGCACGCGCCTACTGGTTCCTGAACGTCCAGGTCACCGACGAGCCCAACACGCACGCCTTCACGGTGAACGACTTCGGCACCGACTTCGTCTTCAAGGTGCAGCTGCGCCTGGGGTTCCGCGTGAACCAGCGCGTCAACCAGTACCTCTACCAGGTCGTCGGCAATCTCGTGCAGCGCGGGAAGCTGGCCGCGCAGCCGCGCGACTACTCTATCTATCGCGAGAAGAGCCCGGTTGGCAGCTTCCGCTTCTGCCTCATACGCAAGGTCGTGACCCCGGAGTCGGACGTCAGCCCGGCGAACGCGAGGGTCCTCGGGACGAAGTACGCCATCCGCCGCCTCTGCGGCTCCGCCGCGCAGTGGTACGGCCTCGAGAACTCCGCCATCATCCTCGAGAACGTCCCGCTCTTCTCCAAGACGAAGCGCGAGCACACGCTTGACTACATCGACCCGGAGGACATGCGCGCCCTGCGCACGTCGAGCCGACGATCGCGCAAGCCCCTCCCGTCCACCGATGCGACCGCAGCCTCCCAGGGCGCCGGAAGCGCGATTCCGGAGGCCGACGAGGACGTGTTCTCGGCGCGCATGGCATCCGAGCGAGAGGCAAACAAGGAGATGATCGGAAAGTCCGTCATCGGCGGAAACACCGCGAGCTTCCGCGCGCTGCAGCCCGACGAGGATCCAATCGACGAGGATTCCTTCTCCGACGACGACTGAGCACGAGGCTCGAACCCGACACGGACCGCGAGCCAACCGACAACCGACCGCGAGCAGGCGGGGCCGTGCGAGCCCCACGACACAGCATGCCGCCACAGAGCTAGGATTGTCTGATACCCTCTGCCGCGCATCGGCGCGGAGCAAACGAGACGCATTGGAGCGTCATGTCACAACTGAAGTCGGCGGTTGCCAAGAAGGGTAAGAGGAACTCTGGCATTCCCCTATCCGCAGGGATGATCCTCGTTACGCTGGGGGTCGTCTACGGCGACATCGGGACGAGCCCGATGTACACGATGAAGTCGATCGTCGCCCACAACGGCGGCCTTGCGTCGGTCTCGGAGGAGATGATCCTCGGCGCGCTCTCGCTCGTCATCTGGACGATGACGCTCGTCACCACGGTGAAGTACGTCCTCATCGCCATGAAGGCGGACAACCACAACGAGGGCGGCATCTTCGCGCTGTACTCCCTCGTGAGGCGATGTGCGAAGTGGCTCATCATACCCGCCATGGTGGGAGGCGCGGCACAGCCATAGAGCGCTCCCAGTCGGTCTACCTGCCGGTCGTGAGCTACATCGACCAGCTCCGCGAGCTCTCGTCCGACGAGTCGTACCCCATGACGGCAGACAACCTCGTCTTCCTCACGAACGACTCCTCGCCTGACAGGCTCGACCGTGACATTCTCTACTCGATCCTCAACAAGCAGCCCAAGCGCGCGCTTGCCTACTGGTTCCTGAACGTGCAGGTGACCAACGAGCCGCGCACGCTCACCTACGCGGTCGAGGACTTCGGCACCGACTTCATCTTCAAGGTCCAGCTGCGTCTGGGATTCCGCGTGAACCAGCGCGTCAACCAGTACTTCTACCAGATCGTCTCCGACCTCATCGAGTCGGGCCAGTTGAAGCCCCAGGACCACAAGTACTCAATCTATCGCGAGAAGAGCAGGGTCGGCGACTTCCGCTTCTGCATGATCCGCAAGGTGCTGACCCCCGAGACCGAGATCTCGGGCATAGACTCGACGGTCGTCAACGCAAAGTACGCCATCCGCCACCTCTGCGGATCGCCGATTCGCTGGTACGGTCTCGAAAGCTCGAGCGTCCTCACGGAATACGTTCCCCTCTTCACCAAGACGAAGCACGAGCACAGGCTCACGCGCACGGAGGGCGTCGGCCGCAACGCGACTCTCGCAGTTCTGGACGCGCCGACGGACGAGACGACGGGCAAGCCGGGCTCGGCTCCCACGCTGGGCGAGTCGTCGGTCGAGGGCGTCGGCGGAAAGCCGCGCAGGACCAAGGAGATCGAGGAGGACGAGGCGGACATCTTCACCGATCCCTCCAAGAGGGAGAATCTCGAGCGCGAGGCCGCGAGCTACATCGGCGGCGACACCGCGACCTTCCGCCCCCTCGTCATCGACGAGGATGAGGACGAGTCCGACGAGTTGGACGAGTAACCAGCGCGAACGTCGGTACGGACGGTCAATGCGAACGGCAAACGGCCCCGATGCACAACCGCATCGGGGCCGTTCACGTTTGGACGCGCCGCAGTTTGGCGGGCTCGCCCAACAGAGCTCCTGGCGCAAAAAGCCGTCGAGAGGGTTGGCCTAAACCGCCCCGAGTGGCACTCATCAAAACATCGAAGGCTCCGCACTTGGCTACCCGACAAGATCAGAGCACGCCCTTGAGGTAGCGCATGACGCCGCCGTGGTCGTTGTCGACGTCGGTCACGTGGTCGGCGGCCATCTTGACCTCTTCGAACGCATTGGCCATCGCTACGCCGTCCCCCACCGCCTCGATCATCGAGAGGTCGTTCGGCGAGTCACCGAACCCAACGGACTCCTCGACGGGAATGCCCAGATGGGCGCACAGCCACGTGAGCGCGACGCCCTTCGACGTCCCCGCGTCCATCACCTCGAGGTTCTGGGTGCTCGAGCAGGTATGGTGAAGCGACCGGTCCTCCTCCACCGCACCCGCGATGACATCGGCAAGGGCCGGGTCGCCCCAGTAGATACTGAGCCGCTCCACGCCGCCCAGGCGGGCGAGAAGGTCGGGCGTCCGCTCGTCAACCGGCGTGCGGAGCCGACGTATGACAGAGAGGTCGTGGGGCTTGATTCCGAAGGACCCGAGCAGCTCGTAGCGGTCGCGCTCGACGTAGACGTGGCCGTCCCAGAACACGTCGAACGTGCACTCGACGCCGCGCAGCCGCTCGTAGAGCGCAAGTACGCGCTCCTTTCCCATGCAAGACAGGTAAATCCGGCTGGCACGTGGCGCGGCGGCGCCGTGCCCGCCGGTGCCGTGGTCCACTTCCATCACGACCGCACCGTCCGACGTCACGGCATAGCGGGTCGCCGGGTGAGACAGCAGCTCGTCCGGAAGGCCCGTCCACGTGCGCCCCGTGCACGGCACGAACGGAATGCCCCTCTCCGCCAGGCAGTCGAGAAGCTCG
>JAGAWD010000357.1 GCA_017941585.1 Olsenella sp.
ATCTACGAAGCCGGCATCGCCGTCTCGCGCCTCGCCGAGGCGGGCACGCCCGCCAGCGAGATCGACTACGACAAGGTCGCCGCGAGCGTCATGGCTTCGGAGAACGAGAGGGCCAAGGGGACCTTCGAGACGCTGGTCGCGAAAAGCGATAGGGACGTCAGGGCGTGGCTAGGCCAGATAATCGACATCCAGAAGAAGGAGGTCCTGGACCACGAGAAGACCTCGCTCGCGGTGGAGACACGAGACGGGGTCGAGGGATACCGCATCGACGTTCACGACACCCCCAGACGCACCATCGGCGTCCCGGTGCTTCGGGCGACGGCGAGCGTGGAGGGCAGCCTGCTCGACAGCCCGACCATGACGTTCTATGGCCAGGCGATTTCTAACGAGGGGGACGCGCGGGTCGCCACGGACTCCTCCTACTTCATCCCCAAGTTCGACGGGCAGTGGTACGCCGTGAGAGATTCTGCCGGGGAGACCCACGTAGCAAGCGCCGCTTCCGACCATTCGGTCTATGCAACCATCAGCATCGACGGCTCCAAGCACGCCCCCGGCGAGTTGGGCTTTGACAGCGACGGGAAGGCGAAGTACGTCTACGTGTACGGCAACACGAAGCCCTTCGAGCTCGCCGACCTTGACGCCAAGGTGGACGTGATGATGCACACCGACCCGTTTGACGGGATCTCGGGCGCCACGTCGATGCCGTTCAGGATCGATGCGGACAACACCACCCTGATAACGGACACGTACGCGAACCTTGGCATCACGGGAGTCGAGCTCAAGCTGGCGATCTCGGACATGTACGAGGTCGAGCACGAGATCAAGCCAAGCCTGAGCTTCGACCCAAGCGGCGGAACGTGGGCCGACGGCGGAAGCGACGTCCGGAAGTACGACGCCGGCCTCGAGACCGACTTCCAGGTCGTCGACGCACCGACTCGCGACGGCTACACCTTCGTGTGCTGGAAGGGCTCCGAGTTCCAGCCGGGAGACGCCTACCACGCCGACAGCGACCACGCGTTCGTGGCCGAGTGGAAGAAGAACGATACCGAGGACGGCGGAGGCAGCACCCCTGGCGATGACGATAAGTCCAGTAGCCCCGATGATTCAGACGCGGGCAACAAGGGCGGGTCGAGCACGCCGGGACCTGGCGGTTCGGGAAAGAATGCCCCAACAGGATCGAACCCGAGCAAATTACCGGAAACGGGAGACCACGCAAATCCGAATCGCGCGCTTTTGCTCCTGCTGGCGTCAAGCGGAACGATTGCGGCGGCTATCGTGAGGAAGCGAAAAAGCGAACTGTGAGGACGAGTCACGCAGGCAGGTGCCAATGGGTCCGCGCTTCCGAAGGGACTTTGTGACGGGCTCGGCGCATGCCACGAGCCCGTGGCGGGGCTATGCCGCCGAGAGGGTTGGAATCATGCGGAGGGCTTCTCGGAAGAGAGACGGAGCAACGCCCGTTAGGCGCTGCTCCGCCCGTGTCTCCGGGGCGAACTGAGGGCGATTGAGACCGGGTTTGGACCTCACGCC
>JAGAWD010000003.1 GCA_017941585.1 Olsenella sp.
GTCCGCGCCCGACGCCGGCTTGGGCTCTCGCCGAGGGAGGTGGCCGACCTCTACGCGCTGTACCTCTCGACCAGGGAGCTCTGGCCGGGCGGGGACGCCATGCAGCGCATCCGCTTCCCGCTCACCTGGCTCCAGTCCAGGACGGGCCTCGAGGCCACGGTCGAGCACGTCCGGGCGGACAGGGCCGCCGCGCGAAAGCGCGCCACCAGGGCGATGGGCGCGGACGAGCTCGCGGACAAGGCGCGCCTGGCGAGGGAGACCAGCGGCGTGGAGTCGTCCCGCGGCTGGATCGCCATCCTTCCCACGGGGGCGGCCGTCGCCGTCGAGGGCTCGTCGGCCTCGTCCGACGACGAGGCGGCGGCGCGGGCCAAGCTCCGGCGGCAGCTCCGCGGGCAGGTGACGCGCCATGGGTGACGTGTCGACCCCGACCTCGATCGCGGCCGCGCTGGAGGACTGGCGCCGCCGCAGCAGCGAGCTCCACTGGCTCGCCCTCCACGCGGCGTCGAGGAGGAGGCGCCGTGCCGACGACCCGACCCAGGAGGCCGCGCTGGCGCTCGTCGCGGGCGGGGTGCCGCGCGACCCCGTCGGGGACGCGGTGACCCGGCTCGCGCCGGCGCGGGAGATGGTCGAGCGGATGGCGTCCGACCCCGCCGTCGACAGGCGCGTCGTGCGCGTCATGGAGCTCTACTACCTCGGCGGCATGGCCGTCGACGAGATTTGCCGCGAAGTCGGCTGCTCCCGCGCGAGCGTGTGGCGCTGGCGGCGCATCGGCGAGGATTGGGCCGCCGCGCACCTCTCCGTCGTGCCGGGAGGCGTCGACTGACGGCCGGCGCGCCGCCGGCGGGCGGAGCAGAGACGGGAGGAGAATTGATCGAGAGTCTGTTGATTCATGTGGGCGTAATTTTTTGCCATATGGTTCTGCTAGCAATGCTCATCGAGGAGTATCTCGAAAAGGAGGAATAAATGAGCATTAACAGGGTGAACATTTCCGGAAACCTCACTCGCGATCCGGAGCTGCGCGCAACGAGCACCGGCACCCAGGTACTGACCTTCGGTGTCGCCGTGAACGACCGTCGCCGCAACCCCCAGACCGGCGAGTGGGAGGACGTTCCCAACTTCGTGGACTGCGTCGTGTTCGGCAACCGCGCCGATCCGCTCTCCCGCTTCCTCTCCAAGGGCTCCAAGGTCGCCATCGAGGGCAAGCTCCGCTGGCGCCAGTGGGAGAAGGACGGCCAGAAGCGCAGCAAGCTCGAGGACATCGTTGACGAGGTGGAGTTCCTCTCCCCGAGGCGCGACGCCGGCCAACAGGGCGGCGAGGTCCGGGCCCCGGCAGCGCCTGCCGCGCAGGTACCCTCGCGTGCCCCGCAGCAGTCCCGTCCTCCCGCCCAGAACCCGCCGACGGCGGACGTCTACGACGAGGACATTCCGTTCTAGGATATTCACTGATCCACGGAATCTCCACCAAATGAAACATCGTGAAACACGATGAAACACGATGAAAC
>JAGAWD010000358.1 GCA_017941585.1 Olsenella sp.
AGGGTACCGTCGGGCTGACGGGAACCGGGGCGGACGCCCCTACGCTTGTGGAGCAGGCATAAGACCCGCCCCGCCGCAAGGCGAGGAAGGCTATCTGCGTCGAAGCAAGAATCCCCTAGCTTTAGCCATGGGGAGAGTCAAACTTCCCCGTCCCTTCTCCCTCGCTTGAGAGGGACCTCAATTTCGTTTCGTGCTGCAATGACTGTCGGCAAGCAATGAAGGATGGAGACGGAGAGGTGAGTGAAGATGCTTGCAGACGGTGACAAGCTCAACGTGTTCGTGGGCAACCTTAGGGCATATCAGGAAGGAACCACCCGCGGCGGCTGGCTCGCGCTGCCGGCCAGCCGGGAGAGAATCGAGTCCCACCTGCGTGACGTAGTCGGAATCGGGTCGACGGACAGATGGGGGCAGCCATACGAGACGCCCTTCGTCATGGACTACGAGTACCCCGACTGGGCGGTGGCATGCGGACTCAGTGAGTATGCCAACCGAAACCAGGGAGGAGAGTACATCCCCATCGAGAGCCTCAACCTGCTCGCGACCGTGTGGGACCAGTACGGTGACGACGGGCTCGTCGATGCCATGGACACATACACCGACAACAACAGCCTCGAGTCCATCGACGAGATGTGCAACCTCATCCTATGCGCAGACGAGCTCGGCTTTTGCGAGTACAAGTACACCCGTGGCTCCAAGCACGAGAAGCTCGGCATGTCGGCCATCGAGGAGCGCGACGGGGACCTCGCCCGCGCGCTCGATAGAAGCGGCTGCAACCATCTATTCGACTTCGAGCGGTACGGTGAGGAAGTCATGGCGGACAGCAACATGTCGCTGGGAGACAACGGATATATCAACCCGCCGCCGGACTTCAGGCTTGACGAGCGCTCGCACCAGGAGCTGCTCGAACTAGTCGACCTCGAGCCGAAGACGGCCGATGGCCCAGCGCGATAGAAGGCAGGGGCGCGAAGCGCCAGTGCATGGAAGGGGTCGGAGATGGACAAGAAGCCGTCGCGAGTCCTCGTGGAGGAACTGACGCGCCGAATCGAGAGCGGCGACGAACCTCGCGTCGATGAGGAGCGACTCCACCAGTTCGCGGACATGCTGTCGGACCTCATCGTAGAGGGTGACACGAAGGACGCTGTGTGTCGCGAGTTCGCCCAACTGGTCGATGCGCGGAAGAGGTACGGCGAGCAAGACCGACTCGCAGGCTTCTCCCTCGGGGTGCTCTGGGGCGCATGCCTAGAGTACGAGAAGACCCTGAAGAAGACGAAGGGCACAGAGGATGCCGCGGTAAGGGCACTCATACACAAAAACCGCGCCCTGCTCGACAGCCTGTCGGAGTCACCTGGGATGACCGTTGACGAGATCGCGAAACACCTAGGCGTACCGAGAGAGGACGTCATCCGAGACCTCGGCCGGCTCATGCCGTCCAGACTGGTCGCGTGGGACCCGTCCCCTAGGGGGTGGCGCTTCCGTCTGTCCGTATGGGCCAAAGACTTCCTCAAGTGGTGTGGGTCTGCCATTAAATGAGATGCCATTCCTCCGCCTTCCCCTCCCCTGTTAGACAGCCTTTCCTCGCTTGAGAGGGATTGAGGCGAACTCGTCTGCTGCAATCGTGTCGGAAGGCAAGGAAGGGGCGGGGTGTCCCGCCCCTTGGCG
>JAGAWD010000359.1 GCA_017941585.1 Olsenella sp.
CCTCGCCGCACGTTCCCTCAGGGACTGCGTCTGGACCGTCTACCAGGACACCCTCGTGTTCCTTTTGCCTCTAGGGAAGAGCGCGGTGCCGGGATACGACGACTACGACCGCGCCGCCAGGCGCATCAGGGCGAGCAAGGACCTCGCCTCGATGCTCGAGAACAACGACATGCGCGCCTACGTGAGCGAGCCGTTCACCGACCCCACGCTCTCGCGCGGACGCTACGACCAGGTGAGGGAGCTCGCCGACGCGGTCGGCGTCGTGGCCGAGAGGGTCGTCTTCTTCTGGGATCACCGCTACCTCGTCATGTCGAGCTCGGCGAGGAGCTTCGAGCAGATAGACATGATGCTCGACAAGCGCGTCGTGGCCATGGCCGCGTATGACCGCGAGCACGGGACGTCCTACCTCGAGACGGCGATCCTCTCGGTCAAGTATCCGGGGAGCCCCGCCGAGGCGGCCCGCGAGCTCAACGTGCACAGGAACACGTACTTCTATCGCATGAACAAGGTGAGGGAGCTCTTCTACCTCGACCTCAAGGACGGCGAGGATCGCCTCGACGTGGCGTTTTCCGCGCGCATCATGGAGGGGCTGGGCGACCGCCTCATGTTTGACCGCGCGAGCGTCCCCGGCGAGCAAGTGGGCTAGCTACACAACGCCCCCACGCTGCCGTTTGCGGCTTCTGTACGATTGCACAGAGACATTGCCCATAAAATTTGTCCCGTATTCGCACGGAGCCGGCTCGCCTGCGGGCGACCGCGTCGTCTGTGGCCAGTGACCGTTGGAGAGGGGACACGCATGACCAAGATTCTCGGCATTTCGTTCGGCACCAAGAACGGCAACAACGACAGCATCTGCAAGGAGGTGCTCAAGGGCGCCCAGGAGCAGGGCTGCGAGGTGGAGTTCATCCGCGCCCAGGACCTCGACATCAAGCACTGCACCGGCTGCATTGCCTGCGTGAAGTCGCTCATGAGCGGCCGTGGCAACCTCTGCGTCCACAAGGACGACTTCGACTGGCTCGCCTGGAAGATGTTCACCTCTGACGGCATCGTCATGGTCGACCCGATTTTCGAGACCGGCGCCTCCGGCCTCTTCCACACGATCATGGACCGCTACGGGCCCCGCATGGACACCGGCAACAACTTCATCGCCATGCAGATCGCCAAGGGCGCCCTCGCCGAGGGCAAGAAGGGCGTTGTGCCCCCCGAGTGTGTCTTCCACACCGGCATCCCCGTGAGCTACATCGGCATCGGCGGCTCCGACTGGGGCACCCACATCCAGTCCGACCACCAGATCCAGTCCATGACGCCCGCCTGGAAGGTCATCGACAACGAGTGGATCCCCTGGGCCAAGACCGCCCTCATGAAGGACGACGTCGTCGCCCGCGCCCACGAGATCGGCGTCAACCTCGCCGAGGCCGCCAAGGATCCCGAGCACGCCGAGTACAAGGGCAAGAAGGGCGTCTGCCCGCACTGCAACTGCAACGACTTCTACCTGCACCCCGGCGAGAACCGCGCCGTGTGCGCCGTCTGCGGCCTGCAGGGCAAGATCGTCCTCGACGAGAACGGCGCCGTCACGGTGGAGTACGCCGAGCACGACATGACCGACGAGAACGGAAACGTCATCCTCGACAAGGACGGCGAGCCCGCCTTCCCCGGCCTCTATGACGACAAGGGCCGCGCACGCGCCCACGACACTATGGAGGGCAAGCAGATCCACGGCGAGGACATCGGCAAGAACGAGGGCATCCTCGCGGAGATGCAGAAGACTCCCGCCTACAAGGAGCGCGTCGCCGCGTACAGGGAGTTCCTGTCGCCCACTATGCCCTCCGAGGACGAGCGCTACGCCAAGTTCCAGGACCTCGGGACGCGCGCCTAGCACCATAGCAAGAGAGCTCCTGTTCGAATGCACAGGGGCTCTCTCGCCTTTTTTGGCAACGCTCGGGTGGACGCACATGGAATCCCTCGTCCACCTGTGGCATTGTGTCAGTTGGGAATTTGGCCGTCCGCACGAGCGGGCGGGCTTCGGGTAAGCGATACCAAAGGAGAATCGTATGGCAAAGCAGTTCGAGACCGATGTAGTCGTCGTCGCAGCTGGCCTGTCCGGCCTCGCCGCGGCAATCTCCGCCGCCGAGAACGGCGCGCGCGTCATCTGCCTGGAGAAGGCCTCCAACACGGGCGGCGCCGCCAACATGGGCATGGGCCCCTGCGCCTGCAACTCGCCGCTCCAGCGCGCCAACATGATTAACCTCACCTCGGGCGAGCTGTTCCGCCGCCACATGTTCTACACCCACTACCAGGTCGACGCCAAGCTGGTCAAGGCCTACTACGACAAGTCAGGCGACACCATCCAGTGGCTCATGGACATGGGCGTCCAGTTCCACCACGTGGGCCGCGCGTTCGGCGGCGAGGAGCGTACCCGCGGCTACTCCGAGGGCCTCTTCACCTGGCACGTCGTCCAGCCCGAGGATGGCTCCATGCCCGGCCCGCGCGCTGCCACCACGATGACCAAGCGCATGACCGAGAAGGCCCAGGAGCTGGGCGTCGAGTTCATGCTCGAGACGCCGGGCACCGGCCTCGTCAAGGACGACGAGGGCAAGATCTGCGCCGTCAAGGCCGTCGACAAGAACGGCGAGGAGATCGAGATCTCCTGCAAGGCCGCCATCGTCGCCACCGGCGGCTTCGGCCACAACACCAAGATGATCAAGGAGTACATGGGCTTCGAGTGGGGCAAGGACCTCTTCTCCTTCGCGATCCCCGGCATGGACGGCGACGGCTTCAACATGGTCCACGAGGTCGGCGGCGGCCACACGCCCGTCACCATGGAGCTCATGTACCAGCTTCCCGACAACATGAACCACTTCTACGTCGAGGGCGCCTTCCGCCAGCCCTGCTACTGGTGCAACCGCTTGGGCGAGCGCTTCATGCCCGAGGACGAGATCTACAACACCACCTTCGTCGGCAACGCCATCAACCACCTGCCCGGCAAGGTGGGCTACGCCATCTTCGATGCCAACATGCTCAAGCACTGGAAGAAGAACGGCCCCGACATCGTGAGCCACGTCCACCCCGCCGACCTCTACGAGGGCTTCGAGGCCCAGTGGAACGCCGACCTCGAGACCTACAAGGACGACGAGGGCAACCCCTACATCGCCCAGGCCGACACCCTCGAGGAGCTCGCCGAGAAGCTCGGCATCGACGTCGAGGGCCTCATGGCCTCGGTCGAGGAGTACAACGCGATGTGCGCCGAGGGCTATGACAGCCTCTTCGAGAAGGACCGCACCTACATGGTGCCGCTGGAGCAGGGTCCGTTCTACGGCTGCAAGCAGTTCTGCGGTGCCTACGGCACCCTGGGCGGCGTCCTCGTCAACCACAGGCTCGAGGTCATGACCGACGACTACGAGAAGATCCCCGGCCTCTACTGCGTGGGCACCGACGCCTGCACCATCTACGGCGACTCCTACAACTACTGCATCTCCGGCAACACCATGGGCTTCTGCCTCAACTCTGGCCGTATCGCCGGCGAGAACGCAGCGGCGCTCGCCTTCGAGAGCGCAGACGCCGGCGACTGGGACGACGACGGCGACTGGGACTAGCGCTGACGAGGCGCGCATCTGCGCGTGTCGACGGGCCGTCTCGTCGGATGCCGACGTCCGATAGCTGATGCCTGGTGCGGGGTCTCCCACGGGAGGCCCCGCACTTTTGGGCGCCACCAAGCCGCTGGTGGGTGACGACCCGAAGGGTCCCGGCGCAAAACCCGCTCGTGTGGACGATTGGCCGAGGGCCCCAGGCGCAAAACCCGCTCG